>JAABUD010000297.1 GCA_011389555.1 Desulfotignum sp.
AGATGAACATCCAGGAACTGATGACGGCCGTGGAAAACGGCCTGGATGTCAAGATCGTGATTCTCAACAACCGGTTTTTAGGCATGGTGCGCCAGTGGCAGGAGCTGTTCTACAACAAAGCCTATGCCTGCACCAACATCGAAAACGCCCCGGATTTTGTCAAACTGGCAGACGCATACGGGGCCACCGGGTTCCGGTGCACGGACCCGGCCTGCGTGGAAGAGACCCTGAAAAAAGGGCTGGACACGCCCGGCACCGTGATCATGGATTTTGTGGTGGAAAGAGAAGAGTCTGTCTACCCCATGGTTCCGGCCGGGGGCGCCATCACGGAAATGCTTCTGGTATAAAAATGATACACACAGTAAAGGAAACAGCAATGGAAACCAGCAGATATTTATTGTCGATTCTTGTGGACAATGAACCCGGTGTGCTGTCCCGGATCGCCGGTCTGTTTTCCGGCAGGGGGTTCAACATCGACTCATTGAGTGTGGCCACCACGGATGATCCCGTGGTCTCGAGAATCACCATGGCCACCACCTGTGACGGCCAGACCATCGAGCAGATCAAAAAGCAGCTTCACAAGCTCATCAATGTGATCACGGTGACCGATCTCACCCAAAAAAAATATGTGGAACGGCAGCTGGCCCTGGTCAAGGTCCATGCCAAACCGGAAAAACGGGCCGAGATCCTGCGCATCGTGGATATTTTCCGGTGCAGGGTGGTGGATGTGGGCCATGCCCACTATACCATTGAAATTTCGGGTGACAGCGGCAAGCATGACGCGTTCCTGTCTTTGATGAAACCCATGGGAATCGTTGAAATCGCCAGCACCGGGGCCATTGCCCTGGCCAGAGAAATGGGAAAATAAAAATGGAATCAGTCCAATTATACGACACCACGTTAAGAGACGGCATGCAGGGGGAAAATATCTTTTTTTCTCCGGAAGACAAGGCCAAAATCGCGCAACGGCTGGATGATGCCGGCATTCACTACATTGAAGGGGGCTGGCCCGGCGCCAACCCCGGAGCGGCCCGTTTCTTTGAACTGGCCAAAAAAATGGAGTTCAAACAGGCAAAGGTGGCGGCGTTCGGTGCCACCCGGCGACCGGGCATTGCGTGTGACAAAGATGCCAACCTGGCCGCGCTCATCGATTCCGGTGCGCCGGTGATCACCCTTTTCGGCAAATCCTGGGACCTGCACGTCACCGGGATCATGGACAACACCCTGCCGGAAAACGTAAAAATGATCAAAGAAAGTATCGCGTATCTGCTGGCTGAGGGCCGGGAGGTGATGTATGATGCCGAACATTTTTTCGACGGGTACAAAGCCAACCGGCAATATGCGCTGGATACCCTGGAAGCGGCCCTGGACGGCGGCACCCGGACCCTGGTGCTGTGTGATACCAACGGCGGATCCCTGCCCTGCGAGATCGATGAGATCGTCCGGTCGGTGATGGATTATTTCAAAGACCGGCCCGACATCTGCTACGGGATTCATACCCACAACGACTGCGCCATGGCCGTGGCCAACGCCGTCCATGCCGTCCATGCCGGCGTCACCCTGGTCCAGGGCACCATCAACGGGTATGGGGAACGGTGCGGCAACGCGGATCTTACGGCCATCATTCCGATCCTGGCCGTGAAAATGAAAAAGAACTGCATGTCCGAAGACAACCTGAAAAAACTGCTGAACCTGTCCCGGTTTGTGTCGGAAACCGCCAATATGCCGCCGGTGAACTCCCGGCCCTTTGTGGGGAAAAGCGCGTTCGCCCACAAGGGCGGGGTCCATGTATCGGCCATCATGAAAAACCCGAAAGCCTATGAACACATGGATCCGGGCCAGGTGGGCAATGTCCGCCGGGTCCTGGTGTCGGAACAGTCCGGAAAAAGCAATATCATCTACAAGGCGGAAGAACTGGGAGTGAATCTGGGGGATGATACCGTCAAACAGCGGCAGATTGTCGCTTCCATCAAGGATCTGGAAGATGACGGATTCGAGTTTGACGCGGCGGAAGGCTCTCTCAAGCTGATCATGGAAAAACTGACCGAACAGTACAAAAGCTATTTCGACCTGGAATCCTTCCGGGTGGTGGTGGAAAAGGACAAGGAACGTCCCTGTTACTCCCATGCCATGATCAAGATCCGGGTGGGCAAAACCACGGAAATCACCTCGGCGGAAGGGGACGGCCCGGTGTCGGCCCTGGACAACGCCATGAGAAAAGCCCTGTCCGCCATGTATCCCCAGATCAGCGACATGCACCTGGTGGACTTCAAGGTCCGGGTGATCGACGGCTCCGACGGCACAGATGCCAAGGTCCGGGTGTTGATCGAGTCCCGGGACACGCACAATCTTTTCTCCACCATCGGGGTGTCCGAAGATATTATCGAAGCCAGCTGGCAGGCCCTGTCCGACAGTTTTCAATACAAACTGTCCCGGGACCACCAGAAAACATCCGGACGGACCATTATTTGATACAACTGTGTACACATACTAGCAAAAAAGGACCGCACCATGAACGACGACAAACAGATCATTATATTCGACACCACCCTGAGAGACGGAGAACAGTCCCCGGGGGCCAGCATGAACCAGGCGGAAAAAATGCGCATAGCCACCCAGCTGGAACTGCTGGGGGTGGACGTGATCGAAGCCGGTTTTCCCGCGGCATCGGACGGGGATTTCGAAGCAGTGAAAAAAATTGCCGAAAACCTGAAAAAAACCCAGGTGGCCGCCCTGTGCCGGGCCAATGAACCGGACATCCGCCGGGGATGGGATGCCATCAAGGGTGCGGTCAATCCCCGGATTCACACCTTTATCGCCACCTCGGAACTGCACATGAAATACAAACTGCAGATGGAACCGGCGGATGTGCTGAACCAGGCGGTAGCATCGGTGAAACTGGCGGCGTCTTTCACCTCCAACGTGGAGTTTTCCGCCGAAGACGGGTCCCGGTCTGACCCGGATTTTCTGTGCACGGTCTTTGAATCGGTCATCGATGCGGGTGCCACCACCATCAACCTGCCGGATACCGTGGGGTATGCCGTTCCCGAAGAATTCGGCAAACTGGTGGACTATGTCATTGAAAACACGTCAAACATCGACCAGGCCATCCTGTCCGTTCACTGCCACAACGATCTGGGCCTGGCCACGGCCAACACCCTGGCAGCCATTCAGAAAGGAGCCCGTCAGGTGGAGGTCACCATCAACGGTATTGGCGAACGGGCCGGCAACACCTCCATGGAAGAGGTGGTGATGTCTTTGAAAACCCGGCCCAATTTCTTCAGCCACACCACCCGCATCGACACCACCCGGATTTACCCCACCAGCCGCCTGGTGAGCATGATCACCGGGATGCTGATCCAGCCCAACCGGGCCATTGTGGGGGCCAATGCGTTTGCCCACGAGGCCGGCATTCACCAGGACGGGGTGTTGAAAAACCCCATGACCTATGAAATCATGAAGCCGGAAACCGTGGGCATCCACAAGAACAGCCTGGTTCTGGGCAAACACTCGGGCCGGCACGCCCTGGCCGCCCATGTACAGGGTATGGGGTATGATTTGTCGGAAGAAGAGATCAATATTGTCTTCAAGAAGTTCAAAAACCTGGCAGACCGCAAAAAACAGATTCTGGACGAAGATATCGAGGCCCTGATCAATGAAGGGGTGCTGCGGACCCCGGAGGTGTTCTGTCTGGAATATATCCATGTGCTGTCCGGGTCCACCGTGTTTCCCACGGCATCCGTGCAGCTCAAAATCCACGGCCGGATGGTTCAGGGGGCTCTGGAAGGCACCGGCCCCATCGATGCGGTCTACAATATCATTTCCAGGCTCACCCACACCAAATCCAAGCTGCTGCGGTTCACGATCTCCGCTTTGACCGAGGGCACGGATGCCCAGGGTGAGGTGACCGTCCGGCTTGAGGAAGACGGCATTGTGGCCCTGGGCAAAGGGGCGGACCCGGATATCATCACGGCATCGGCACTGGCCTATATCAACGGCCTGAACCGCCTGGAATATCTTAAAGTCAATCCCCCCATGGAGGAAGCGGCATTGTAGTCACAGGCCCGGTATTTTCGGATTTCCCGCATGATTTGTATAAAAAAATCATGCGGGAAATGCCTCTTCCGGCATCTCCATGATCGCCGGAATATTGCCTTTCAATGCATCCATTTTTCCTAACGTCGCCGGTAGAACCCACTGGATGAAATACTGGGCCGTGGTCACCTGGCCCTGATAAAAGGCGGCATCCTTTTTTTTGGCGGATGCAATTTTGGGCTGGGCCGTGACAGCCCGCCACAGTTCCAGCCAGGCCATGACCACATCGCCTGTGACATCCAGGAACGGATGGGCCACGGCAAAAGCATCCAGCACTTTTTCGGACATGGCGGTCATGCCCATGTGCATGGCGGTTTCCCCCAGCTTGTTCACAGCGGTTTCCACCCGCACGGCCATGTCTGCCAGTTCGGGAATTTCCTTGGCCGCTGCAATGGTCTGGTTCATCCGGGTCAGCAGGTCCATGAACGGCTTGCCTTTTTTCAGGCCCAGTTTTCTGCCCAGAAGATCCATGGCCTGGATCCCGTTGGTGCCCTCATAAATGGAAGTGATTTTGCAGTCTCGAAGCAGCTGTTCCTGGGGATATTCGCTGATGAACCCATATCCGCCAAATACCTGGACACCCTGGGTACACACCTCGAAAGCCCGGTCCGTGATATAGCCTTTCACCACGGGAATCAGCAGTTCGATCAGCCCCTGCCAGGTCTCTTTCTCTGTTTCATCGGCTGACGTGAGCACCTTGTCGAAACACAGGGCCGTGAAATACATCAAAGACCGCATGCCGTCCACATACGCTTTCATGTGCAGCAGCTGGCGTTTGACATCCGGATGATGGATGATGGACACGGGGGTGGGGTCCTTGTCAAAAATTTTGGTCAGGTCCGTGCCCTGGATTCTTTGTTTTGCATAATTGACCGCATTGATATAGGAAGCACTGGCAAAACCGAATCCCTGGAGCCCCACTCCTAAGCGGGCCTCATTCATCATCACGAACATGGCTTTCATGCCCTTGTCCTCTTCGCCCAGCAACTCGCCGATACAATTGCCCCTGGAACCGAAGGCCAGTGAAGCAGTGGCATTGCCGTGAATCCCCATTTTTTCTTCCAGCCCGGTACAGATCACGTCATTGGGATCGCCGATGGTGCCGTCCGCGTTAATCCGATATTTGGGAACCAGAAACAGCGAAATCCCCCGGGTCCCGGCAGGGGCCCCTTCAATGCGGGCCAGTACCGGATGAATGATGTTTTCGGTCAGATCCTGGTCACCGCCGGAGATGAAAATCTTGCTGCCGGTGATGGAAAAGGTGCCGTCCTCATTTCGCGTGGCCAGGGTGGTCAGGTTTCCCACATCCGATCCGGCTTCCGGTTCCGTCAAACACATGGTGCCGGCCCATTTGCCGGTATACAGGTTTTCCAGATATTTTTTCTTCTGGTCTTCGGTGCCGAACTCTTCCACCAGTTTGCCGGCCCCGTGGGTCAGGCCCGGATACATGAGAAAGGCGCAGTTGGCACCGGTGAACAACTCGCCGGCGGCCATGGACAAAACCCGGGGCATGCCCTGGCCGCCAAATTCCGGATCATCACACATGGCCACCCATTCCCCTTCACAGAACAATTTGTACACCCGGTGAAAGGAAGGCGGAATCGTGACTTTCCCGTTTTCCAGGGCACAGCCGGTCTCGTCTCCTTCTTTGCTGACAGGCAGCAGTTCCTTGACCGCCAGATTCCGGGCCTCGGTCAACACCATGTCCATGATTTTTTTGTTGAATTCCCTGAACTGTTCATGGGATGCCAGGTCTGCGGCGTTGAGCATCTCGTGAAGGACAAACTCCTGATCTCTTCGGTCGGCAATGGATTGTGCCATGGGATACGATCTCCTTGTCTATATATTTAT
>JAABUD010000298.1 GCA_011389555.1 Desulfotignum sp.
CCGATATCTCATCCGCCTCGGCATCCGCCCCGTGGCCATGGCCGGTCACAGCCTGGGCGAATTGACCGCCTTGTGCCTGGCCGGTGTCTATTCCTTTGAAGACGGATTTCGCATCGTAAACAAGCGGGCCCTGTGCATGGACAAGGCGGCTGCCGCCAATATCGATCCCGGTGTCATGGCCGCCACGGACGCCCCCCTGGATCTTTTACAAACAATGATCAAAGATGACAAAGATATTCACATCGGCAATATCAATTCACCCCTTCAGACGGTTTTAAGCGGCAGCACCGGCGCCATCAGAAATTTTTGCAAAAAACTGAAGGAAATGGGTCACCGGAGCACCCTTCTTCGCGTCAGCATGGCCTTTCACTCTCCGGCCATGCAGGTCATCCATGATGAACTTGCGGCATACATTGCCGGCATTGCATTTCATCCCCCGCAGATTCCGGTCATTTCCAACACAACCCGGAAACCCTATCCGTCAGATCCCGGAGAGATCAAAAAAATCCTCATGGCGCACCTGGAATCCACGGTCCATTGGATGGATAATACCCGGTCTCTCTGGAATACCCACGGGGCAAGGCTTTTTGTTGAGGTGGGACCGGGGGAGGTATTGGGCAATCTCATTGCCGACACGCTTCCCGGATCATCCTGTATCCGGACATGCCTTCGCTCCTCAGAGGCATCGACCTTCAAGGCCGCACTGGCCGAGCTTTTTGCACAAGGTCATCTCAGGGAAGAAGCGGGTGAGCTGTCACGTGGAATCAACTCCATGTCCGACGGTTTTGAGCCACCGGAATTTCGGAAACCGGTCGCTCCCGGATCTGTTGAACAATCCGGTTCTGCTGCCGGCAGTGAAGATCTCATGGAGAGACTGATTCAAATCATCATGGATGCGACTGGATTCAACCGGGACGAGATCCAGCCCGACATGGACCTGAGAAAAGATCTCTCCATCCGGTCCAGCCGCCTTCCCATCATCATGGATGCGGCAGAACGCCAATTTGAGATCACCATTGAACTGGAGGATTTTATCGATGTCCGTACCATAAAAGACATCGCTGAAGAGATCTCCAGGTTGACTGCCGGACAAAAAGACAGCGGCCTGCATACGGCTGCTGAGACTCTTGACCCAAACCTCGTGCCGGATGATCTCCAAACGTCTTCAAAGGGTGAAGCAGGCCTGAAGCGGCTCGTCTTCGGGCACGCAGCCGTTGAATTCGATAATGCGGTTCCCCTGGAATTCAACCCGGGCGAATCCGTCCTTTTCCTCTCACCTGGCGGGGAGGACAAAATTGCCGAACGCGCAGGGGATATTCTCCGGACCGACTACAACGTCACCCCGTTTCCAATGGGATTCATACAGGAAAACCCGGATTCCGGCAACGCGGGTCACGACATCCGAACTGAAGATGGTGCTTTGCGAGCGGCTGATAAAATTGCCGGCCTGTCACCGGTTTCCGGGATGGTCATCACCCTGGGCCGGGGAGGACCGATAAAATTGAGCCGCATGACGGATGTTTCCCGGCTTCTTACAGGATTCTTTCTTCTTTTAAAGGCATTTCTTACATCTTCGGCTAAAAAATTCATCGTGCTGATTCATTCGGCTGAAGATATTGGCACACCGGCTCAATTACTGGCGGAGGGGATGCTCGGGATGTTTTTGAGCGCTGCCCGGGAATACCCGTCCGTCCAGTTCCGCACACTGGAAATCCAAGAAGACACGGATCTTCAAAAAGCCATGCGCCAGGCCCTGGATCGAGGATGTGCCGTGGTGGAAATGATTCATCGCAACAAGGAAGTCATCTCTTCAGAAGGACGGTTCCCCCTGTCGGTTTTCAAGGATTCCGGCTTGACTCTATGCCCCGGAGACGTTGTCGTCATCGCCGGGGGGGGCGCCGGAATCGGGGCCCACCTGGCCCGTTGCCTGGCGCCTTTCATGCCCCGCCTGATCCTGCTGGGGAGAACACGTATTGATCCGGAAATGGATCCGGCAAAACCTTCTGGGGAACACGCCTCTTCCGGGGCGGTCCCGATGGATTCAAGGGTACTGGAAATTGCGCAGACCCTGGCGGATTTGCACGCCGCAGGAATTGAGGCCGCTTACCACACCTGCGATGTGACCGACCCTGAAGCGGTTCAGGCTGTCCTGGAAGAGGTGATCCGTTGTCACGGCAGAATCGACGGGATCATTCACAGTGCCGGCATCCTCAGGGACGGTCCCGTAAGCCGCATGACCCGGGAGGATTTCTCCACGGTCACGGATGTCAAATTCTCAGGCGCATGGAACCTGTTCTCATCTGCCAGAAATGCCGGATTGAAGTTTTTTGCGGGTCTTTCCTCGGCCGCCGCCATCCAGGGAAATCCCGGACAGGCCAATTACGCTGCCGCCAACCGGATGATGTCCGCCCTGCTCAGACACCTGGGCCGGGAAAACAGCTCCATCCGGTTCAAAGCCCTGATGCTTCCCCCGGTCGAGGGGGCGGGCATGGCAGATGATCCGGAAATCCAGACACTGCTGAAGCAAAAAGGAGTGGCTTACATTCATGTGAATGAACTTGCCGGACTTTTCTGCCGGGAACTCTTTATCGCCCCGGCAGAAGATCATTGGGTGATGTTCATGAAAAAACTGCCGTCTGTGAACACGGTATTGCGCAATGACCGAACGCCTCCTTTGCCTGGCGGAGATCTGGATTCCGGCCTCTTGTCCTTCAAACCCGGGGACTTTCCCATGATCGAAAAGATTTTGCACCTGGATCTTTGCCGGGAAGAACTGGAAGCCTTCCGGTCCTTTTCCCTGGAAAAAGATCTCTGGATCACGGACCACCGGCCTTTCAAGTTCATCAAGCATCCCATTGTATCCGCC
Organism: Desulfotignum sp.; assembly: GCA_011389555.1. GTDB lineage: Bacteria > Desulfobacterota > Desulfobacteria > Desulfobacterales > Desulfobacteraceae > Desulfotignum. The sequence goes on from JAABUD010000298.1 coordinate 2,867, forward strand.
ACCATGGCCATAGAGACTTTTATGGAAGCCGCCCGGATACTGTATCCCCACCTTCAGGTGCTAGGCGTGCGAAACGTCCGGCTCATGGACATGATCGAATGCCGGCCCGGGGTTCCCCGTCCTGCAAGGATTTCCTGCTGCAGGACGGGTGACCGCCTTTGTGAGGTATTGTGCGACACCTTCCTGTCGGCACAGGAGATCTCCCCGGTCGGGAGATTGACGGAGCATTTTGCCCTGCAATGCAGCGGCCAGGTGATCCTTGGCGGCGGAGGAGAAGCCCCCGAAGAAGAGTTCCTGGATTTTCCCATCCGGCCGGACGAGCTCAGAACCAAACCCATGAATCGCAAAAAAGTATTGAAATGGTACAAAGACCGCAGTGGTCTCGGCGGCCGGTACCGGGTGATCGAATTCCTTGACGGGACTGGCCCGGGCGTCATACGGGGCCGGACCATCTATCCGGAAACCTGTGACTTTGCAGATCTTGTGAACGTAAAATACCAGTATTCCCCCTACCTGTTCGAAGCCCTTCTGCAGTTGGTGTGCTGCCACATTGCTGTAACGGACCCATCAGAACCCCGGTCCATGATTCCTTTGGAAATCGGGGAGATGCGGTGTTTCAGAAAAGTCGGGACAGGGGAAAAGATAACCCTGGAAGCCCGGCTGCGGGCACAAACCGACGAAGTGCTCACCTGGGACACCCGGGGGCTCGATGCCCAGGGCGAAACCCTGATGCAGATTTCCGGGTTGCAGATGAAATGGATTTCAGACTGATCCTGAGGCCAGGAAGATTGCAGATTGAAAAAACAGGAGCGGATATGGGAATCGACAGTCAAAAAGCAACCGTTCAAACGGTGAGTTTTTCTCATGGAGAAGGTCCTGTCTTTTATGCATCCCTGCCCTGCGGGCCCATGGGGGATCAAAAACATCATTTGATTTTCGGACTGCTGGATCACCTTCTTTCTGTAGAGAATCCTTTCTGGATGCACAGGCCGTATGACCCCCCGGATGCTTTCCCCATCCAGGCCGACCCGTTCATCCGGGTCATCCGGGGGCCCCTTGACAGGCCCCAACTCCTGCTGGGGGATCATATGGGTCCGGCCATCTCTTTTTGCAAAAGTGGCAAAACCCGCTGGGCCGCGCTGTGTGAAGATGCGCATGATATCGGTATCGATGTGGCACAACGCCATGAATTCCAGGGCAGATACCCTTTTTACCGGGTTTTTCACCCGCAGGAACTTGAGCATGCCTTGAAACCGGGAGGAAAAGATTTGAAAAAAGCGGCGGCCCTGCTCTGGTCTGTCAAGGAAGCCGCTGCAAAGGCCCTGGGATGCGGGTTTCATCTTGTGGACCCGCTGCAGATGATCGTTTATCCGTCAACCGCCGGGGCCGCGGAAGGGGCCGCATGGACAGGGGTAAAGAAAAACAGCATATATGATTTTGGGGTGGGGTTGTCGCAAAAGGCGGTAAAACGATTTTCCATGGCCCGGGGCCGGCCCTTGCGGGTCCGTTCGGTTTGCCAGGGAAACATGTGGCTTTCCATTGCCCGGCTGCATCGGCAGTCTTCCCAGGGTGACCGGCCAGGCCGGCGGGTGTCCCGACCCCCAAAGATGCAAATTGGAGAAACATGACCAAAAACAGTGAACATGCCATTGAAGTCAATAATTTGACCAAGCGGTACAAGGAGTTGTCCGCAGTTGACAACATTTCGTTTACCGTTGAAAAAGGTGAGGTGTTTGCGCTGCTGGGTCCCAACGGGGCCGGCAAGACCACGACCGTGGAGATCCTCAATACCATCCGACCCCCCACATCCGGCACAGTGATGCTTCTTGGAATGGATGTCACCGAAAAAAAGTATGACATCATCCCCCGCATCGGGGTCCTTCCCCAGGGGTTCAGTTCCTTTGACCGGATCACGGTCAAAGAGACCCTGCAGTATTACTCCCGGCTGTTTTGCCGGAAAAAACCCGATATTGACGGGCTGATGGCGCTTGTGAACCTGAAAGACAAGGCCGCAGTCCAGTATAAGAATCTTTCCGGCGGGTTGAAACAGCGCCTGGGCATCGCGGTTGCCCTGGTGAACGACCCTGAAATCGTGTTTCTGGACGAGCCCACAACGGGACTCGATCCCCTGGCCCGGCGCGCCATGTGGGAAGTTCTTCTGGATCTTAAGAAAAAGGGGAAAACCCTGTTTCTCACCACCCACTACATGGAGGAAGCCGAAATTCTTGCAGACACGGTTGCCATCGTAAAAAAAGGGAAAATTCGCGCCATGGGCTCCCCCGGGGAACTCATAGAAGGCAATGCCGATTATCTGGTCGTCCTGCTCAAATCGGTGGATGAAACGGTGTTTGACATCGTTGAAAAAATGGGGTTTGCCCCGGACCATGACAGCCACGGGGATATAATGGTCCGGCTTGCACATGCGGACGATGTCCGCAGGATGCTCAACGCCGTCCGGGAAGGCGGGGGGTCGTTTACCGGTCTGAACGTCCGCAAGCCCAACCTGGAAGAGGTCTTCCTCAAACTGACGGATGAAACTCTCCTGGAAGAGTCTGCCGGTATAGAGGAGGCACAATGAACCTGCGCATCATCCATGCCAATATCATCCGGGCCAACATCATCGTGAGCATCAAGAGCTTCTACCGGGAAAAGACGGTGGTGTTTTTCAGGATTGCCTTTCCCGTCATCCTGATCCTGGTATTCGGCACCATTTTCATGGAAAGGGACAATGAAATTTTTGAATTGAGCATCCAGGATCTGGACCGGACAACATCATCCGAACAACTTGTGGCGGCGCTCGATCAAAGCGAACGATTCAACATCACACCCGTCTCTCCTGACGCGGATGCCAAACAGTATGCCAAAGACAACAATTTGAATCTGATTGTCATTATTCCCGAAAATTTTGAGATGGCTCTCATGGAAAAGATGACCGCCGACCCCGTTGAAACCCCCGTCACCCTCACCAAAATATACGACCCCGGCTCCTTTGGGGTGACCACCAAAATCGGGGTGCTGGACATGGCCCTGGCCAAAATCAACCAGGAAATGTCCGGGAAACCGCCGCTCATCGCATCGGAACCCGTATCCATACTTAAAAAGAAATACCGGTTCATCGAATTCTTTGTCCCCGGGATCATTGCCATGGCAGTGATGACGGCCAGCCTGTTCGGTTCCGTGAACGTCAATGCCGAACTGTTGCAAAAAGGCGTCATCCGAAAGCTTTCCACCACCCCCATCACCCGGATTGACTGGATCCTGTCAAACGTATTGTACCAGTTCATTCTTGCGGTTGTATCCACGGCCGTGATGCTGCTGGTGAGCTATGCCGTGTTTAAGGTCAGTCTTGAGATCAATGCCTGGCTGGTGGTGTTTGTGGCCCTGGACGTATTTGCATTTGTCGGACTGGGCATGATTCTCACCCGCGTGGCCAGGGAAGCGGAAAGTGCCTCGGCCGCGGCCGATGCCCTGATGTTTCCCATGATGTTTCTGTCCGGAACCTTCTTTCCTGTGGAGATGATGCCTGAATTTTTACAGGCGTTTGCCAGGATTCTGCCGCTGTATTATGTGAACGAGGGACTCCGGGCCGCCATGATCGCTGTGGATCACACGGCGGCCCTGAAATCCGCCTTGATCATCGGCGCTTTTGCCGCCGTGGTGTTCATTATCGGTATCATGACAACAAGAATAGGCGGCGAGACCCCATGATTTTCAATGCAATGAAAAAAAAGATATTTTTTATATGCGGCTCCATGAACCAGACCACCCAGATGCATCAGATCGCCAGGCACCTTGATGAGTATGATCATGCCTTCTCGCCCTTTTATGTCGACGGATTTGACCTGGTTCTCAAAAAACTTGGAATGATCGAATTCACCGTCGCAGGCAACAAACTGTCAAGCCGCTGCCGGGACTATCTTCGGGACCAGGGTCTTCCCATCGACGAAAGGGGGTGCAATCGGCCCTACGACCTGGTGGTGACCTGTTCGGATGTGTATCTGCAAAAGAATATCTCAGGCAACCGGATGGTGCTGGTCCAGGAAGGGGTGACCGACCCGGAATCTTTCATGTGCCATCTGGTCAGCCGGTTCCGGTTCCTCCCGCTCTGGTTTGCCGGCAATGCATTGACCGGTCTCAGTGATGCATATGAGGAATTCTGTGTTGCCAGTGACGGATATCGGGATTTTTTCACCCAAAAAGGGGTTTGTCCTGAAAAAATGGTTGTCACGGGGATCCCCAATTTCGACAAATGCCGGCAATACAGCAGCAACACCTTTCCTTACCAAGGCTATGTGCTGGTCTGTACGTCGGCGCTGAGAGAAACGCTCCAGTTTGAAAACCGCAGGGCCTTTATCCGAAAAGCCGTTGAGATCGCCGGTTCCCGGCAGCTTATTTTCAAGCTTCACTCCGGCGAAAAACACAGGCGTGCCACCCGGGAAATAAACAGGCATGCACCCTGGGCCATGGTGTTTTCCGGATCATCATGTCGTATATAAGCTTCGGTAGACAGATTCGCCCGGTTTTAATCACTCACTCCTCGTTTTAATGAATAAAATGGTTTCAAGTCCAGGAACTCTTTCGAATTCGTTTTTATTTTCTGTCAGTACTGCACAGTTATGGACTAAGGCTGTTGCTGAAATAATCAGGTCATGGGCCCCTATCATCATACCCTGCTTGGAAAGTGAATAAAAACATTTGTGTCCAGCATTAATCCCATTGTGTTTTCTTCAGGGGTATCTGTTTTCGAATATCCTCCAGATCTTTTGTAAAGACACTTGCATCATCTCCAAGCGAAGGCAGCTCTGCGAACATTCCATTCAGGTCTTTGACTTTTAAAGAGGACGCAATTGAAACTGGAGAAATTCGAGCGATCACCTTATTACCACGTTCCAATTCTACACTGACACCTTGATAAAAAATTCGATTAAGCAAATCAGAAAATTGTCGTACTGCCTGGGTGACACTTATACGCTCCATGACCCGCTCCTCAAAAATAATAAAAATCATATAATATGATTATATTACTGTCAGCACGGATGTTTGTAAAGGATTTTATTGGAAAGCTGTTCGTTCATCAAAGCCTGAAGGGCTGTCAGTAAGCAGCCCTTTAATTTCTGATTCGGTCAATGGTATAAAAACTGGCCAATCGTGCAGAACGAGTTTCAAAAGTAAGGTCATATATGACCCAAGGTTGGATATGGCCTTATTCCGTGGGGAAAAAATTTAAAAAATATATCCATGATCATTCAGATGCTCAGTTCAGTCATGGTATCTGCCAGGAATGTGCCAAAAAATATTACCCTGATTTCAACATTTCTGAAGATGTATGAGAAGCTGGAAAAGCCCCTGAACCCGACATTCTTGGAATAACCTGCACCGCATGATGCCTCCTCTCAAGTTTTGGCGACATCATTTTCCGGGGCTCGCCTGCTTGATATATTGATAAAAGTCGCTGTCCGAGGTGAGGATCAATTAATGGAAGGTCTATTTATAATACTCCCGGACTTTCGCTGCAATCTGACGATCTGTCATCTGATCAACTGTTTCCACTGCCTCGATGTGGTGAGTGGGATTGTTTTCTTCCAACCGTTTTTTCAGTTCGCCCTTTGCCTCTCCAGGACCAAAAAGCATAATGGATTCGGCGTTACCAAGCACCGAAATGACCTCATCGTAGTAGATATTGAGTTTGTCGGCAAATTTAATATCCTGTCTGCCATCCGCTTGAACCTTCTGAGCTTCATAGGGGGTAGTCGAACGTATCCCGTCAAACCGTCCGGGCTGTTTTTCTGCATTTGATTCGATAACGCTTGTTTGCTCCCCATTGCCTGAAACTGTCACAATAACAGCCTTGCGATGATCTATCCACAACCCCATGTTTGTTCTCATATAGTTCTCCTCTCTTCTTGTGATGAATATTTTCGACCATCCAAATTCAAAGCCTTTTCAAACCATGCCGATTATTCAGCAATTTCCATTACCTGAGCATACTTCCCAACGCGAGCCAGACCGTTTAACCTGCAACGTTTCAAGAAGGTCTTCTGGGCGGCGGCCACATTGCATTCCTGCCCTTTCCAGGTTTCAAGCACCGGGGCTTGCAGCGCACGGCCATAAGAGAAACTGACTTGCCACGGATGCGGCCCCATTATGTTTATGGCGTTCAGGTGGTCAGTGACGTCTTCCGCGCTCTGCCCACCGGACAGGAATACGATTCCAGAAACCGCCGCCGGCACATAGCGGATCATGCAACGAACAGTGGCCTCGGCAATCCGCTGAACGCTTTCCAGACGTGGGCATTTCATGCCGCCAATAACCATATTCGGCTTTAACAACATACCTTCGAACAGCACGCGGTGGGCATCAAGCTCGGTGAACACGGCATTGATAACCCTGGATGTGACAACTTCACAGCGTTCGATGTCATGAGCACCATCCATGAGGACTTCGGGTTCCACGATCGGCACGATATCCAGTTCCTGGCAGAGCGCGGCGTAACGCGCCAATACGTGGGCATTTGCACGAATACCGAACCTGGTAGGAACATCGCGCTCGTTGATATCAATAACCGCCCGCCACTTCGCGAATTTAGCCCCCATCTGTTTGTACTCAACGAGCCGCTCGCGCAGGCCGTCAAGCCCTTCGGCAATCTTTTCTTCTGGGTACAATGCCAGCGCTTCAGCACCTTTATCCACCTTGATACCTGGTACAATCCCCCGGCTCGACAGTAACTCGGCAAAGGGAGTGCCATCTTGGGTGTTTTGGCGCATCGTTTCGTCGAAGAGAATGACCCCCCCCGATATAGCCTTCAATCCCTTTGGTTGTAAAAAGAATTTCGCGGTACCGTCTGCGGGTTTCTTCGGTGGACTCGACTTTGATCGAATCAAAGCGCTTTTTGATCGTGGGATTACTTTCGTCCGCCGCCAGCAAGCCCTTCTGTTCCGAGACAATTGCTTTTGCTACTGATCTGAGTTTATCGCTGTCCATGGGTAATTCCCTTCTCGTTTTTAAATCCGGCTTACTTTTTGGTTTTTTCCTTCGTTTGTTTCTCTTTCCCTGCGCAAAAAGCAGATTCGGCTTCAATCGCTTCGCACATGCGCGCCAGCCGCGTATCGATCCTCGCACGGTCATGCGCTGATTCGAGGGTGCGTTCAGCCAGCTCACTGATCCATAGCACTTGATCGTGAAGCGCCTGTCGATGGCAACAATCAGCGAAGGTGCAAACCAAAAGCTTGACCGCAGATTGCTCCAAATTTGCTTGAGTTTATTCATGGACAGATTCCATTTTAAAATACCCCCCACATTATATTCGCCGTTCTCCAGCAGTGTGATCTGATTGTTGGAAACAAAACGGATCCCGTCCATATTATCCTTGTCAAACAGCAGCTGAATTATTTGCCAGTACTTCCTGCACCTTGGCTGCCAAAGATGCAACGGAAAACGGTTTTTCAATGAAATGAATCTCATGGTCCAGGATACCCAGGCGGGAGATGACGTCGGAGGTATAACCGGACATGAATAAAATACCCAGATCCGGATTAAGGGTTTTCACTTGGTCGGCCAGCTCCTGTCCATTCATTTCAGGCATGATGACGTCGGTGATGATCAGGCGGATCTCATGGCCATGGACCTTGGAAATCTGCAGGGCTTCCTTTGCTGAACCAGCCGTCAGAACCATGTAACCAAGATCCGCAAGCATGCGTTTAACCAATTTCAGTATCACGGCCTCATCCTCCACAACCAGAATGGTTTCGCCCTGTCCTGCAGTGGCTTTATTTTTGTTTTTCTGAAAACATAAGGAAGGTTCACTCTTATGACCGTGCAGGTAGATGCGGAATACTGTGCCTTTATCCGGTTCGCTGTATACATTGATAAATCCCTGGTTCTGTTTGACAATACCGTACACCGTGGACAAACCAAGACCTGTCCCCAGGCCCACATCCTTGGTGGTGAAAAAGGGTTCAAAGATATCTTTCTGAATGTCCATTTCCATGCCGCTGCCGTCATCACCGACGGATAAACAGACGAAGTCACCGGGAACAAATCCCTCGTGGCAATCGCAATAGGCTTTGTCAAAAGTCACCATAGCAGTTTCAACAGTGATGTTGCCGACGTCCGGGATGGCATCCCGGGCGTTTACACACAGGTTGGCCATGATCTGATCCAGTTGGGCCGGATCCATCATGACCGGCTGCAGGTTTGCTCCGGGCAGCCACTTGAGAGTAATGTCCTCACCAATGAGGGGGGCCAGCATTTTAATGATTCTTGCCACATTATCGTTCAAATCGATGACCTTGGGTGCAATGGTCTGTTTTCGGGCAAAGCCCAGCAATTGCCGGGTGATTTCCACGGAACGGCTGCCGGCTTTGAGGATTTCCTGAAGATCCCCATATACCGGATTCGACGGTTTCAGCTTTCCCTGGGCCAGCTCTGCATACCCGAGAATCACACCGAGCATATTATTGTAATCATGGGCCACTCCTCCTGCCAGCCGTCCTAGGGATTCGAGTTTCTGGGCCTGGAGGAATCGGGATTCCAGGGAAAGCCGCTCGGTAATATCCTCGACCATTTCAATGACGGCCGTGACCTTACCGGAAACGTTGTGGACAGCGGATGAAACAATACGGTAGTCGCGCCTCACACCGTCCCGCATGACCTGTCGTGTGATTTCATGCAGTCCGCCATCCAAAAAAGTTTTCACCGCCGGACAGCCTGTGCAGGCCGCGTGGCCCGGCGGGTCATTGAACGCCTGGTAACAAAGCGGCTCCTGGCCGGTATCGGCATCGGGAAACCAGGTGCGCATCTGTTGATTCAGTTCAAGAATCACCATCTCCGGGCTGATGAGAGCCACGCCGATGCCGATATTGTCCAGAATACTGCGCATCTTGGACTCGTTCTCCGTCATCACCCTCTCTGCCTGCTTTCGGGCCGTGATATCACGGATATTGCACTGAATCACCTTTTTGCCGTCCACAAGATAGACATTGCTGATAAATTCAACTTCAATGTGCCGCCCGTCAAGCGTCAGAAGCGGCAGATGCTCATAACGGATGTATTGGTTGTCCTGCAGGGTCTTAAACGCCTCCCTGGATGCGGCAATGTCTTTAAAGACACCCAGTTCCCAAAGGTGTTTTCCGTACATCATCTCATAAGTACAGCCGATCAGGGCCAGAAGAAATGGATTGGCATCATCCACCTGGCCGGTGGCGGCATCGATGATCAGGATCCCATCCTTGGCGGATTCAAAAAGGCGGCGGTATTGTTTCTCAGAACCCTTCAAAGATTCCAGCATACCCTCTTTTTCCTTCAGGGCTTCTTCAAGAAGCGCATTTCGTCTGATCAATTCGGCATTGTCAGGATGAAGCTGGTTTTCAATTGTCGGGGTTTCCATGGTTATATCCTTTCATTCAGTTTTCCCTTGGTTTCAGGTTCTGGTTTCCGAAATGAATCACCAGGTTGTTGTCACTGGATTCGGGATCTTTTCCAATCTCAAACCCCAGTTTTTTCCCCAGCGCGAGCATATTTTTGTTCTCCCCCAGGACAATACCGTGAACGGTTTTATACCCCTGCTTCTCAGCAATGGCCAGACATCTTTCCAAAAGGCGCGACCCGATTCCCTTGCCTTGCCAGGCATC
>JAABUD010000299.1 GCA_011389555.1 Desulfotignum sp.
CAGCATGATGTGGGTACCGAAGCCTGAAAATGAATGTGGGAAAATAAGAAAATAATCTGATAATGAAAAAAAAAATACTTGTTACCGGGGCTGTCATTCTGATCTGCCTCGCCGCATTGACGGCCGGGCTTTACGGGTACAGCCGCACGGACCATGCAAAAAATCTGCTGGTGGATCACATCAACACCCTGATCCCCGGCACACTGAACGCAGAACGCATCGATGTGCTGGCCCATGGATCTTTTCTCCGGCTGGAGAATCTGCAGCTCCAGGATCCCCGGGGAAACATCTGCCTGGCATTTGATTCCCTCCGGCTGGATATCCGGCTCAGTGCCCTGTTTGACAAGGTTCTGGAAATACAGAACCTGCATATTGACCGGCCCAGACTTAATATTACTGCTGACAGCAGCGACAGGATAAATATTGTGGATGCCCTTGTTGCCGAAGATGACACGCCTGAAGATATCCAGGGTGATGACCAGGGTGCGGCCGGCATCCCTTTGAATGTGAAGATCAGAAAGGCCGGAATCACCGACGGCTCTGTGGTCTTTTCTGATCCTGAAAACACTGTTTCCGCCGCAACAGTCACCGTTGAAATATCAGATGCCGACCTGGTGCAGCAGACAGCAAAAATTTTGATCAACATGAGCGGCATCTCCCTGTCCAGTGCCGAAACCGCCATTGATATCAGAACCTTTACAGCTTCCGGTGCCCTGAAAGAAAATGATATAAATGATATTTCCATTGACCTGGATTCAGACCTGGCAGTTCTCACCGCATCCGGATCGGTGGAAGATATTTTCAACAACCGGAAAATGCATCTGACACTTGAGGCAGCAGCACATCTTGCCTTTGTGTCACAGATATCAGAAAACATACCGGATCTCGACGGTAGTGTGGATCTGTCAATAACCGGCACCGGATCTCTGAACAATCCGTCTGTGCAGCTGCAGATAAAAGGACAGAATCTGGAAATGGAACAGGCCTTTGAAAAAGGCAGGGTGGATATCACAATGGATCTGGCAGAACAGGTGCTGACCATTGAACAGGGACAGGTGAACCTGCTGGGCAGCCGCATGGATTTGTCCGGGTCAACAGATCTGTCATCGCTTTTTCCTGACGGATTTCTAAATCCGGCACGGGATATGGACCATCTGGCCTATGAGGTGTCATTTGATCAGCAGGGAGGGGATTTTGTCCGGTTAGCCCCATGGATGCCCGGATTTTCAGGACAATTTTCCTCCCGTGGACATATCCGGGGCAAAGGGATCTCCCTGGAAACCCTTACAGCAGAGTTTGTACTGGCAGGGCGGGATATCGGGGCCGCCGGGATTGTACTGGACCTTGTGGATGTTGAAGGAAAACTGGACAACACCGGCCGCGCTGAAATCACCCGGTTCCTTGTCCAGGGACAGGAAATGAAGGTAACGGCTTCCGGCACAGCCCATCTTTTTGACAAAGGATTTACCCCAAAAGAGGTGATCCAGGTATCCCTTACAACCGCCGGACAGATCAATCCCGGACAATTTCTTGCCCCGGCTGACTCAGAAATTGACCTGCAGTATCTGGATACGGCCATTGCATTTGATCTGGATACAAACCTGGACTACACCGCAGGCACAACCCTTGACATGGCAGCAGTGCAGAACATGGACATCCCCTTTCAAAAAATCGGGGCACAGATTGATCTGGGGGGAAAAAACGTGACTGTATCCCTGGAAAATATGGCAACGCTTGCAGCTGCCCTGGACATGGAAAAAAACAGGTATACAGCTGATCTTGATTTCAGCCGCAGTGATTTCGGGCCGTTGCTTTCAGCAGCCGGTATCACCGGTATCCATGGGGATATTGACGGATGGGTCCGGGTTGCAGGAAAACTGCCGGCTGATCTGCCGCCGCCGGTTGCAGACCAGCTGGATGCGCTAAATGGCAGCCTGATGGTTGCAGCTGATGTGGGGGGTACGGTGGACACGCCGGTGATCCATGCAGACATGGATCTGACAGATCTGGCCTGGCACCTGCCCTCCCCCCGGATCACTGTTTCAGACCTCAACGGCAGGATTACCGTCTCCCCGGACCATATCCGCATCCAGGATATCAACACCCGGATCAATGGCGGACAAATCTCTTTGAACGGGGAAGCCGGTTTTTCCGGCAGCATCCTGCAGACCGGCCGCCTGGCACTGGATGCAAAAAACCTGGAAATTCCGGTGGCAGACGGATCACAAAAAACCGATCAGATACAGATATTTGATCTGGCATCAGATCTTGCCCTGGATCTTATGCCCCCGGGGCTGCGCCTGGAAAAAACCGGCGGCAGCAGTGCTTTATTTCTGCCTGTAAAACAGATAAGTGCCCTGATCGATCTGGGAAAAACCCGGATCAACATGCAGTCAGGCAGCACCATCCGCATGATCTTTGGTCTTGACCCAAAAAATGCGCACTATGACCTGGATCTGACATTTGACAACACCCGGGTGGGACCCTTTTTACAGACAGCCGGTTTCACCGGAACCGCCGGGACCCTGACCGGGCAGGTGACCTCCAAAGGCGATATTTCCGCCCTGATCCCCGGCCATATGCTGGATACAGCCGGACAGGCTGACGGCACTGTTTCCGTTACCGCAGATTTCAAAGGCAATGAAAAAAAAGATACAAAGCAGATGGACATAGCCCTGGCCCTTTCAGGGGAAAAGATCACCCTGCCGGTGTCATCCACACCTCCCGGCAAAGAAACCCTGTTTGTGGACATGCTGGAATCCGCCCTTGATCTTCACCTGAATTATGCCGGGGCTGCAGCACCTGCCTCTGCCGGTGATGCACCAGGCAGTCCCTCGGCTGGTCCCAAAATCGGCATACCCGTGGAAACCATCCAGGCGGTCCTGGATCTGAACAGGCCGGACGAAAAAAACACAGATCAAAAAAATCTGGACCTGTCTGTGACCCTGGACCGTACAACCGCTCTTGCCGCATCTTTCAACCCGGATACCGCAGATTTTGATCTGGACCTGACATTTGCCGATACCCGGCTGGACCGGTTTCTGGAAACCGCCGGGATTTACGGGCTACAGGCCATGGTAAACGGCCATATGCTGTCCCGGGGCCGGGTGAACATCCTGCTGCCCCCGGAAATCACAGACAATCTGCAGCCGGCAACCGGCACTGTCACACTTGATGCAGACCTGGACGGCACCTTTGCCCAACCGGATGTAAATGCCAGGCTCATCCTGGCGGACCTGGCGTATCCGGTTCCCGGAATCAATCTTGCCATCTCCGGGCTTACCGGCTCTGTCAGGTTATCCAACCACCATCTGACCATCGAAAATATGGGGGCACATCTCGGCCAGGGCCGCCTGACGATGTCCGGGGACCTGGAACTGGAACAATTTATCCCGGTATCCGGCCAGGCCAGACTGACAGCAGAAAATATCGCCATTTCCCTGGAAGATACGGCAGACATCGCCTTTGATACGGATATGACTTTTTCCGGAACCCGGGAAAACACCGCCCTTACCGGGACCATACGGCTGATCAAAGGAAAATATTACAAGGATTTTGCCTTTGATCTGGCCGAGGCCCTGGAGAGCCGGAAAATGGCTGCCACAGGAAAAACCGCAGAGACCGGCACCGGCAGTCCCATGATGGGAAATACCTCCCTGGATATTGATGTGGATTACAAAGACCCGGTGGTGCTGGACAACAACCTGGCCTTTATCCTGGTGGAACCCAATGTGACTATTTCCGGAACACTGGAAAATCCTGTGGTTACAGGGCGGGCCCGGATCGTGGAAGGCACGGTGGTGTACCAGAAAAGAGAATTTGAGATTGAAACCGGGATCATCGATTTTGTGGACCGGTTCAAAACCGATCCGGAAATCACTTTGCATGCAACCACGGAGATACGAAAATGGACGATCCACATGGATATCAGCGGAAAAACAGACAACCTGAGATTCAGGCTCTATTCTGACCCGGCAGAAACCCATGAAGATATTCTGTCCCTGCTTGTCATCGGCAAGACCGCAAAAGAGCTGGGGCAGGGGGGCGGCTCCTATACCGGTATTTTCACGGACAAAGCCTCTGACATGGTCAGCCAGGGCGTGGAATCATCCACACCCCTGGATGAATTCAAACTGGGACTGGATGAATCCGGAGACCAGGGGGCACATGTGAATGTTACCATGGGAAAACAATTATCAGACCGCCTGAAAATCATCTATTCCATGCAGACGGAAGAAGAGGAGACCATCCATACCAATGCGGCGGAATACAAAATGCTGGAAAATGTCCTGCTCAGGGCATTCAATGATTCTAAAGGCGATTTCGGCACGGAAGTCACCCTCAAGCTGGAGTTCAGATAACCGATGATCCATTCCGATAAAAAACCATATCCACAGATACTGCGCAGGCCGGCCGTTGTTTTTTTTCTTGCACTGCTGTGGCAGGTTTGTTTTGCCATCCCTGCCGATGCCGATGCCGATGCCGATGCCGGTGAAAGCCGGCCGGTCATATCCGATATCCGTGTGGAAATTCTGGGCGGTACAGAAAAAAGGCAGGCAAAAGTAAGATCTATGGCCATGAAAATGATCCGATTTCAGCCAGGGGATCTGTTCACTGCCAGGGATCTGGATACCACGATCACCCTGTTGAAACAGACCGGGCAGTTCAGCGCGATCGATGTGCCGGACCCGGATATGGATGCACCGTCCATCCCCCTTGTTTTCCGGCTGACCCCGGTTACGCTGGTCCGGAAGATAACGGTTGACGGGGCATTCCCAATATTTGGCAATACGGTTGTCAAGGCCACGGATTATGCCGCAGGCAGTGCCTTTGTCCCGGACAGTGTGGAAAAAAACGTTCAGGCAGTCAAGGCCCTGATGGTGGAAAAAGGGTATGTGGATGCACAGGTGGACATTACCGCTGAACCTTACCGGGGGCTGCAGACAGACATTCTGATCGAGATCGGAAAGCATGCGCCCCTGAAAACCGTGGACATTGCATTTACAGGCAATACCGTGTTTTCCGACACCCGGCTCAGAATGCGCATGAAATCCTATCAGGTGCCGCTGTTTTTCTGGAGCAAAGGCAAAAGGACCATCCAGAAGGAACTGGAAACAGATATCAAAAATCTTGTGGCCTATTACCGAAAAAATGGCTTTGCCGAGGCGGCCATCACCCATGAAGTGCACACGGATGCCGACAAAAAAGAAGTCCATGTAAAGATCCGGATAGAGGAGGGTCCGCTGTACCGCCTCTCTTTTTCCGGAAACAAAGAATTCATGACCTATACGTTGAAAAAAGACGTAACCATCTGGACAAAGGGAAACCGCAATGATTTCGGGTTGAAACGCACGGTCAAAAACATCACAGACCGGTACCGGAAAGCCGGTTACAGGGACTGCGAGGTGTATTATACGGCGGATACTGAAATGAAAAATGAAAGACCGGTCCGGCACGTCCAGATACACATCGATGAAAACACCCGCTATATTGTTGGGTCATCTGTCATCACCGGGGCAGAATTCCGGGACACGGAGAATCTGACCCCCCTTTTGAATACCCGGGAAAAAGGCATGTTTTACGAGGGTCCCTTTGCCCGAAACATGGTTTCAGAAGACATCCAGATCCTGGAAAACTATTATGAGAGCAAAGGGTTTGCACACACTCAGGTGTCTGCTGATGTGACATGGGAGAAGGCGGATGAAAAAAACAGGATGTTCGGGGATGTGGTGTTTGAAGTGACTGAAGGATACCGCAGACAGGTCACCCGGGTAACGCTTTCCGGCCTGCCGGAGAGGTTTGTTTCCGACATCAGGCAGATGCTGCAAACCCGGGAAAAAGAACCGTTCATCCCGTCACACCTGGATGCAGACCGCAGGGCGATTCTCTCGTTTCTTGCGGAAAAAGGATTTATCTACGCAGATGCCCAGACCCGCATGGAACCGGATGGCAGGGATGTTCAGGTTGCATTCCAGGTGGAACCGAACCACCGGGCCGCGGTGGGCGGGGTATGGGTGTTCGGCAACTTTGATACGAGAGACTCGGTGATTCTCCGGCACAACCGCCTTGAACAGGGGGAACCTGTGTCTTTGAACAGTTTTGTTTCCCTGCAACAAGAGATCAGAAATATCCAGTGCATTGAACGGGCGGATTTCAAAGCCGTGGGTATCCGGGAAAATCTTGACCAGGTGTTTTTTCTGGCGGATGTGGAGGAGAAAAAACCCTATTTTCTTGACACAAGCATCGGGTATGACACAGCCAAAGATGCCTATATAGGGGTCTCTGCCGGTAACAGAAACCTGCTGGGAACCAACCGGAAGCTGTATCTGGATGCGCAGGTTTCCGGTATCGGGTATGATACCATCCTGGGGATCACGGATTTTGATTTTCTGTCCCACCATATTTATTCGGATGTCAATGTATACGCCTCTGAAGAAGAACAAAAAAATCAAAATTTTGGCTCCCGCAAATACGGATCCTCCGTATCCGTTGAAAAACAGTTGACCCCGCACCTGAAAGTGGGCAACGCCTTTACCCTGGAATCCAGAGAACAGTATGCCACCGGTGCGACGGCCGGTGTGAATCCGGACACATACGAACCCAGGGGGATTATATCGGCAACCCCGTTTTTTACCTGGTCTTCGGTGGACTCCTATGCAAAACCCACCAGGGGGGTCTATTTCAATGCATCTGCCGGCTATAACCGGGATATCCTGGAAGACCTGGACCATTTTATCAAATACCAGATAAAGGCCAAATATTATTATCAGCCCTTTTCCCGGGTGGTACTGGCATTCCAGGCCATGTACGGCACCATCCAGAATTTTTCCGATGATCTGGATCTGCCTGATGACCAGCTGTTCTTTCTGGGCGGGATTTCAGATGTGAGGGGCTTTGGTGAAAATGAGCTGGCTGTAGACGCTCTGGGTGATCCGCTGGGGGGAAAGACCCGGATTGCCGGCTCCATGGAGGCCCGCATTGCGCTCGGCAGCAATTTCGAGCTGCCCCTGTTTGTGGATGCCGGCTCCCTGCAGGATACCCCAACATCCGGCAGCGATGAAGACGTTCAATTCACCCTGGGCTCGGGTCTGCGGTACATGACCCCCGTGGGGCCTGTGGGATTGCTCTACGGACACCGCCTGAATCCGGAAACAGGCGAGGATTCCGGAAAGATTCATTTTTCTATCGGGTATACGTTCTGAAATCGGGGTCAGGATGTCATTTCTAAAAACATGACATCCTGACCCTTTTGCCGTTAGTACATGAGGTTGGGCAAATACATGATGATCTGCGGGAAAATGATCAGAATGAGTACGCCGATGATCACGGCAATGAGAAACGGAAAAATCCCTTTGAAGATTTTTTCCAGAGGGACCCCTTCATCCAGGACATTTTTCGCCACCCCATACACCACATACACATTGATGCCCACGGGCGGGGTAATGACCCCCATTTCCGTGACCATCACGATGATGATGCCGAACCAGACAGGATCGTATCCCAGTTCCAGAACCACCGGAAAAAAGATCGGAACGGTGAGGGTGACAAAGGCCAGGGCATCCATGAAACATCCGCCGAAAAAATAGATCAGAAGGATGACCGCCAGGACCAGTACCGGAGAGATGTCCAGGCCCGACACCCATCCGGCAATTTCAAACGGGATCCGGGTGACGGCCAGAAATTTGCCGAAAATCACGGCCCCGGCAATGAGCATCAGTACCATGCAGGAGGTTCTCAGGGTTTCTTTCAGGGAATTGACAAACCCCTGCCAGGAAATCTGACGTCGTATGATTGCGATGAGCAACACACCAAAGGCCCCGATGGCAGCCGCTTCCGTCGGCGTGAACAATCCGATGAAAATACCGCCGATCACCAGCACAAAGATGATCAGGGTTTCAATCAACCCCAGCAGGGACGTGAATTTTTCAGGCCAGGAAAAATGCTCGCCCCGGGGTCCCTGATCCGGTGAGATGCGGCAGCGGATGTAGATGCAGAGGATGAACAGCAGGGTGACCAGCAGTGCCGGAAAGATACCGGCCACAAACAGGGCCCCGATGGATTGTTCCGTGAGAATGCCGTAAATAATGAGCACCACGGACGGGGGCATGATCATGCCGATCCCGCCGCCGGAAGCCACGGATCCGGTGGCCAGTTCATCGTCATAGTTGTAGCGTTTCATTTCCGGCAGACCCACGGTGGCCATGGTGGCGGCCGTGGCCGGGCTGGAGCCGCACACGGCACCGAATGCCGTACACGCGGTCACCGTTGCCATGGCAAGCCCTCCCCGGATGCTGCCCAGAAATTTGTATCCCGCGTCATACAATCGTTTGCTGATGCCGGAGTTGAACCCCAGCTGCCCCATGAGAATGAACAGCGGGATGGTGGTCAAATCATAGGAATCAAAGGTTTCGTAAATGTTTCTGGACAACAGGACCAGTCCGGCATCCGTGCTGATCACGACGGAGAACCCCACAAACCCCACGGTGGCCATGACAAACGCCACGGGCATCCGTGTCAGAAACATGAGGATCATGATCAGGATACCGAGAATGCCAATCAATGTCGGGCTCATTTCTCACTCAACTTTCTTAATTTTAGGATGTCTTGAAAAATCATTTCCACAATGGTCACAGTAAATACGAGCAGAGCGAAAGACAGCAGATAAACAATATAGTAGATGGGAAATTCCAGATTCATGGACACCTCACCCGTATGAGAGATGTCTTCCGCGTACAGAAACATCTGCCAGGTGATCAGGACAAACAGGATCAGTGTCAGGGTCCGGGTAAAGATGTCGATCCAGGTCTGGGCTTTTTCAGACAGCAGCCGGACCAGGATTTCCACCCCTACATGGCCATCCATTTTATAGGTATAGGGCAGGGCGGCAGCCACGACAATGGTTGCCAGAAATCCCACCAGCTCGACGGAACCGAAAATCGGCATTTTGAAAAAACGGCCGATGACATCCACCACCGTCAGCATCATCATGGCGGTGAGGGCGACGGCGCCGATCAGTTTCAGCAGATCGGTAAATTTGTTCAACGCCTGGGAAATAACACGCATAATCCATCCTGTGAATAAGGTAACCGGTTTTACTGTCAGGGTTGTCAGGCACCCGGCAGCCCGGCGGAAAACCACCCGGCCGGGCTGTGGGTCTGGATGCCGGATATTTCATTTCAAAACCGGCACGCTTCTTGTTATAGATTGGCTTTGATATAGTCTACAATGGCCTGTCCATCGATCCCTTTTTCAGAGACACCCTGAATATAATCGTCGATGACGCTGGAAGCCTGTTCTGCCCATTTTTTGGCTTCCGCATCCGACTGGGGGATGACTTCTCCGCCTTTTTCCTTGAAGAATTCCATCCCGAGTTCATCCGCCTGGTCCCAGGCCTGGCCGTGTTTCAGGGCAAATTCCGCATTGATGGCCCGGATGGTATCCTGCTGTTTCGGGGTCAGGCGGTTCCATTTGCTTTTGTTCATAAATACGGCAAAGGTGGTGGTGTATGCCGTGGAGAAGTTCTGGGTCATGTAGTTGACCACTTCACCCAGTTTCCAGCCGTTGTTGGCTTCCACCGGGTGCATGGATCCATCCACCACGCCTTTTTGCAGCATCTGATAGGTTTCTCCCATGGATTTTCCTACGGGTGATCCGCCCAGAGCCGCCACAACATTACCGCTGGTGCCGGTGCCCCTGATTTTCAGACCCTTGAGGCCGTCCAGGTTTTTCACGGCCTTGTCCCGGGTGTGGAGGATGCCGGGTCCATGGGCATGGAGAAACATCAGTTCCGTGTCATTGAACTCTTCCGGGTTGAATTCTTCCAATACGCCGTTGGCCACATTGGTGGCCTGCACGCCGGATGTGTACCCCATGGGCAGGTCAATGGCCGATGCAATGGGAAAGCGTCCCCTGGAATAGGCCAGAACCGTCATGCCGATATCGGCGATACCCTGGACCACCCCGTCATAGGTCTGGGGGGCCTTGGTCAGGGTGCCGGCCGGAAAATAGTTGATGGTGATCTCACCGTGGGTGCGGGATTCGACTTCCTTGATCCATGCTTCAGCCAGCTGGCTTTGAATATGGGTGGGGGGGAAAAAATTGGAATAAGTGAGTTGGGTCTTGGCCGTTGCATGTAGTGTAAAAAACGTACAAAAGCAAAAAACAAGCAATGCCGGGATCGTAAACCTTTTCATCGTGTTGACCTCCTGAAAAATGGGTTCTGAAAAAGGAAAAATAATAAGCGATATACGGGGGAAACGTCCACCTCCTTTCATTTTGAAAAATTAGTGTTACAATGTAACTATAATTAAGCTGAATACGGACACTATATTTAAAGATGTGAAACGCTGTCAAGAAAAAAATATGGTTTGAAATAGAAAAACGCCGAATAAATGGTTGATATGTCAATGATCGGTATTTCGCAAATCGCTTTTTCCGGTCGGCCGGGTTTGTTGCCGGCATCGGTTGATCCGACCCGGGAATCGATAAAAATCCTTGACATAGCTGTATTGTATCTATAAAGTATCTAATACATAGCTAAGGCTGTGGGATGCCAGGAAAAATGCTGCATTCAGGCGGATACCGCCTTGAACTGCCCAGGACGGCGGAGATGGATTTTTTCTTGACAGATAGTTACAATGTAGCGTAATCATGATTACATTGTGTGATGCTTTCATGAAAAAAAGCAACGTTTGTCAGGCATTTAAAGTGACAAGGTATTTCAGGTAAAAGATAACAAGGGGATGAACATGAGGTACGCAGAAACAGGGTTTAATTTAGAGGTTGATCTTACCCGGGGAAACATTGAAAAAGTGGCGACCGACCCCAGGGATACAGCGCTCTATCTGGGAGGGCTGGGAACAAATGCCAAAATCTTGTGGGACCGGGTGGGGCCGGAAGTGACACCTTTTTCCCCGGAAAACCTGTTGATCTTCAGTGCCGGCCTGCTCTGCGGCACGCCGGCCACGGGCTGCAACCGGACCATTCTGACCACCATTTCTCCCCAGACCGAACTGATGGCGTTTTCCATGATGGGCGGATTCTGGGCCCCGGAACTCAAATATGCCGGGTATGACAAGGTGGTCCTGCGGGGAAGATCGGAAAAACTGGTGTACCTGTGGATTCACAATGATACCGTGGAGATTCGCGATGCGTCCCATCTGGCCGGCAAAGGGGCCGTGGAAACGGCTGAGATCATTCGCCAGGAACTCGAACAGCCCAAGGCCCAGATAGCGGCCATCGGTCTGGCCGGTGAAAACCGGGTGTATTATGCGTCCGTGGAGCAGGGGCGGTCCTCGGCCAGCCGGGGCGGTATCGGTGCCGTCATGGGAGACAAGCGGATCAAGGCCGTGGCCGTCAGGGGCACCAAGGATATCAATCTGGCCGATCCCGAAAAGTTCATGTCCCTGTGCAATGAGGTGCTGGATTACATCAAATGGCGGGAAGACAATCCCATCAAAGGGGTGATGACCATTCTGCAGGGCCTGGGATCTCCCCAGGAGATGAAGGTCCATGACGAGAAATGGCACACCGAAAACTTCATGTGGGGCAACTCCCGGACAAGGCGCAAAGGATTCTGGAACGAGGAGATCGAGAAAGAGTGGACCGACACCCTGGAAGGGGCCCGGACCCGGCTGATTTCCTGCTTCAACTGCCCCATGAAATGCGGGGCCACGGTTTCCATGCCCGGGCTGCCCACCTATATGATGAAATGCTTTACCAAACTCACCTATACCATGGCCGCCTATTCCGACCTGGATTTCGGGCTGCGGATTGCACAGAAAGCCACGGAATATGGGCTGGACGGGTTCTCCACCCCCCAGGTCATGGCGTTTGCCCTGGAACTGCTGGAAGCCGGTATTCTGAAGCCCGAGGATTTTCCGGGCCTGCCGGAATCAAATGAAGACCGGTTTTTCTATCTGCTGGACATGATCGTGAACCGGGAAGGCATCGGGGATGTCCTGGCCAAAGGGACCTACTGGGCGGCCAGAGAGATCGGCAACGGGGCCGAAGAATATGCCCACAACACCATCAAAAAGCATGAACAGCTGCCCTTGAAACTGTCCATGCTCAACCCCATCTATTTTCTGATGTACTCTGTGGGGGAAAAGATCAACATCACCCAGATCGAGGGTCAGTTCCCCCAGGCCCCGTTTCCCAAAAGAGAGCACAGGGAAAAATTCTGTGAAGACTGGATTCAGGTGCCGCATGAAAAATTCAAACAGTATTTCATCGACTGGGAACTGCGGGGAGAAAACTCCATCCCCTACTACCCCACCGTGGAGATGACCTGCGATATC
>JAABUD010000300.1 GCA_011389555.1 Desulfotignum sp.
TCAAAACTTTGTGCAATGGTGCTCATGGGGCGGGTCTGGACAAACGCCTCGAAATTGATTTTTCCGCTGGTGATCATGCTCAATACGGATGGATAGTATTCGGGCAGACAGCCCCAGGTGCCGATCAGTTCCGCATCAAATGCCATGAGCCGGGAAATGGAATACTCCACCTTGTGGGGACCGAATCCCACCACCATCATTTTGCCGGTGAAACTCAACAAAGCCAGGCCGAGTTCCTGACCCGGTTTGCTGCCCGACACCTCGAAAATCTTCCAGCCATATCCGGGCAGGCCGTTTTCCTTGCGGTACCCCTTGATTTCGGCAGATACTTCTTTGGGGGATTTGCCCATGGAGTTCACGGCAAAATCCGCCCCGTTCCGGAGCATGGTGTCCAGGCGTTCCTGGTTGATATCCACGGCAATGACCGTGTCACACCCCAGGGCCTTGAGGATCTGGACCATGTACTGGCCCACACCGCCCACACCGATGACAATGGCATGATCGCCTACGCACACATCCGCCCGTTTGGCGGCCTGGAACGGCGTGGTGGCGGCATCCGCGACCACGGCCAGTTTTTCCAGAGGAATGTCGCCGCGGTGGGTGACCGGACACAGGTCAATGGCCGGCACGGGAATATGGGAGGAGAATCCGCCGTAAATGCCCATGGAGTTGCCCGGCATTTTCTGGGCCAGACACCGGTTGCCCCGGCCGGTCTTGCACAGATAGCATTTGCGGCAGGGCATGACCGCGGGAATAATGACCTCTTTGCCGATCCATGCCTTGACATCGTCCGCTGCATCCACCACGGTTCCGGAGATTTCATGACCCAGGGTCAACGGCGGTTTGTTCACCGTGGGCACGCCCTGGTAAAAATAGCCCAGATCCGTATGGCAGACGCCACACCCGGCCACTTCCACCAGCACATCCCCCGGGGTCAGTTCCGGCACGGGAACCTGGGTTTTTTCCAGTTTGCCCGGAGTCACGTCTCCGGTTTCCCGATCTTTTTTGAACGGCTGAATCATCTGCCATGTCTGAATGGTGTCAGGAACATTTCCCATTGTTTTCTCCTTTCTATGTGTTGAATTCTCTTTTTAGAATGAAAAACAGATACCGATCAAACCCTGTTTCCGTTGAAAAGGGTTGACCGCTGCTAACATTTCACCACTTTGACTTTTGTACCGATCCAGTCTGGGGGCAGATACACCCGCCCGCTGTTGCCGCTTGAGTTCACCACCTTTTCGATCATTTCCCGGCCATAGATCTCGAATTTCACCTTGCTTTCCCTGTAATCGGAGTTTGCCCCTTCCTGGTTTTCATCTTCATTTGCCATAATACCACCGACTCCTGTTTGCAATCGTTGGATACAGCCGATGCCGCCAGCTGTTCCATAGATACTATTTAGATACATTACAGCTACATGTCAAGAATTTATTTATCATCACCCCATTTCAACCCACGGGTTGGGTTCGATTTTATTTTCCATTGTCCCGGGAAATGGCCTGATGCCTGCGCTTTGTCTTGTTTTTTCTCTGAGCATGATTATCATAGTTACAAGTCCTAATTGAAAACCTTTATCTATTTGGAAAGGAACTTATCATGAAACCGGATATCGCCAGCACAATGATGCTTATCACCATGGTCCTGGCAGTGAGTGTTTTCGCCTTTTCCGCCACTGCCGGATCTTCTCACGACAACCAGCGCAGACTGGAAACCGCCACTTTTGCCGGCGGCTGCTTCTGGTGCCTTGAAGCAGACCTTGAATCCGTGGCCGGTGTGAAACAAGTCATCTCCGGATACACCGGAGGCCATGATCCGGCCCCGGACTACCGATCGGTTTCATCCGGCACCACCGGCCATACGGAAGCGGTCCAGGTCCATTTTGATCCGGATGAGGTTTCCTATGACACCTTGCTGACCATTTTCTGGCGGCATATCGATCCCACGGATGCCAGCGGTCAGTTTGTGGACCGGGGGTCTCAGTACCGGCCCGAAATTTTTTATCACAATGAGGATCAGAAAAACCGGGCCCTGGCTTCCAGAAAGGCCCTGGCCGATTCCGGGGTATTTGACAAGCCCATTGTCACGCCGGTCACCCGGTTCGACACATTTTTCCCGGCCGAAGACGATCACCAGGATTATTTCAAAAAGAACCGGATTCAGTACAAGTATTACCGGCTGGGTTCGGGCCGGGACCCGTTTCTGAACCGGGTCTGGAAAAACCGCCCCATGGCGGAACACCCCGTGGCGGAACCGCCCCGGGAACGCAGCACCCATGAACCCGAGGCGGCCCTGTGGTCCAAACCCGATGACACCACCCTCCGACAGTCGCTCACCCCGCTCCAGTTCAAGGTCACACAGGAAGACGGCACGGAGCCCGCGTTTCATAATGAATACTGGGACCACAAAGCCCCGGGCATTTACGTGGACATTGTTTCCGGCGAACCTTTGTTCAGTTCAGCGGACAAATTCGATTCCGGCACGGGCTGGCCCAGCTTCACCAAACCCCTGGCACGGGATCATGTGCTGGAAAAAGCCGATAAATCCCTGTTCATGACCCGCACCGAAGTCAGAAGCCGGTATGGGGATTCCCACCTGGGCCATGTGTTTGACGACGGCCCCGCCCCCACGGGCCGGCGGTACTGCATCAATTCCGCATCCCTGCGTTTCATCCCTGAAGACCGGCTGGAAGCCGAAGGGTATGGACGGTATCAATCGCTGTTCCAGACGGATCATGTCCAGCCCTGAACCCAGCCATGGCACCTCTGGGCAAGTAAAATGCAGGCCCGGCCTCTCCCCGTGGTTCCCCTGCCATCACAGACTAGTATCCCGTACCAAAAATTCTGCCATATATTTTGGCAATTTAAATTCCTATGCAGCTACCCGTATGCTTTGTCTAAAATAATCCTCCATTGTAGGCGATGAAGCATAGGAGCATTACCCGTTTCTCCAAAACGTACTTTTACGGCCAGTATTCCGGCATTGCCATTAAATGATAAACGTATTTCCGGCTGATTGATTATTTTTTTGGTAAGTCTGGACATATTTTTAAACTGAACTTTGCTGTTGTGAGAATCAGGTAATGCTCCCGGCTTGACCCCGGTCCCCCGCTCCCATATAAAAATGTTTTCGTTTTTAAAGTCCTTGCAAAATAAGATAGATATGATTAAATTTAGTCCATGGATACTCACAATAAAAATCAAAAAGATAAATATGACAGCCCCTGGAAAGAGGGCATTGAGCTCTATTTCAAAGAGCTGATGGAGTTCTATTTTCCAGAAATTGCTGTGGCAATAGACTGGACCAAACCATATGAATTCCTGGACAAGGAACTTCAGAGTGTTGTGAGGGATGCGGAGCTGGGCTTACGTCACGCGGATAAACTTATCAAGGTGTGGTCTCTGAAGGGGGAAGCGTTCAACGTGATGATTCATATTGAGGTGCAGGGGGATAAAGATCCGGCTTTTGAGAGACGAATGTACATTTACAACTACAGGATTTTTGATAAGCGCTATCTGCCGGTTACAAGCCTTGCCATCCTGGCCGATGAAAACGATTCCTGGCGGCCTGAGAGTTACAGCATGGAACAGTGGGGCTGTAAGATAAACTTTACATTTCCCATGATAAAACTCAATGACTACAACGAATCCATTGACAGCCTGCTCAAGCAGAAAAACCCCTTTGCCATAATAACGGCAGCGCATTTAAAAACAAAAGCCACAAAGGGAGATTTCCAGTCACGATTCTCATGGAGATGGACAATTACCATGGCACTCTATGAAAGAGGATTTTCAAAACAAGACATTCTCGAAATATACAGGCTGATTGACTGGATTATGATGTTGCCGGAAGAGTTAACAAAACGGTTTACCGAAGACCTTATCAATTATGAGGAGGAGAAAAAAATGCCATATATAATGAGTGCGGAAAGGATTGGCATGGAGAAAGGCATGGAGAAAGGCATGGAGAAAGGCCAGATCTCCGAAGCAAGGGAAATGGTTCTAAAAGCCCTTGATACAAAATTCAGGAAAAAAGTGCCTGCGGATGTTTATAAAACGATAAACATAGTTAACAACAGGCTATTACTGAAGGATCTCCTTGGATCTGCCATTTTAAGCAAAGACATGGAGAGTTTCAGAAAAATACTCCAGGAAATACCCCCTGAACAGATGCAGAAACAATAAACCAAGCCTGATTTTCTTAAAACGTTGTATTAAGGTCCCCCCCCCTGGGCTAAAGCTCAGGGGGCTTTCCTGAAAAAACAACAAAACCGCAGGCATTCTCTTTCCGGAGCTTTACTATACTGGAATTTTTGGCCTGGGAACCAATACCGTTAAAATCTCCTTTTCAGCATCAAAAAGTATACTCTAAGACCGATTTAAGATCAATTTTAAACTAAATAATGTGCAAAAACAAAGGCTTAACGGGTCGCGGTAGAAATGCCGGTTTCCCGGCACCCCCCGGCACGGGTCTTCTGCTGGCAGGATTGGTATTGACTTTCACCCACTGCCCATCTACATTACATGCAGGCGTATGCCATCCAATCCGTTTTCAAGGAGGTCTGCCATGACGCATCCGGAATATGCATCCCCCTGCGGGCTTTACTGCGGTGTCTGTGCCATTCTCATCGCCCACAGAGACAACAACGAAAAGTTCAAAAAACGACTGGTGAGCCTCTACAGGGGAGATGTGCCCGGAAAAGGCATTCTGCCCAACTGCGACACCCTCACCACAAAGGATATTCATTGCGAGGGCTGCCTGTCCGACAACCGGTTCATGCACTGTCAGCAGTGTGCCATCCGGGACTGCACCCTGGCAAAAGGAATTTCAGGATGCCATGAATGCGATGCATTTCCCTGCCGGTTCATCGATGAATTTCCCATGACCGTGGGAAAAACGGTCATGCTGCGGTGTACGCCCCTGCGGCGTGACATCGGCACCAAACAATGGATGCAGGATGAAGAGGACCGGTATTTCTGCCCGGAATGCGGCCACAAAGTGTTCAGAGGGGTGGTGCGGTGCAACCAGTGCAAGGCGGGCCTGAGTCTGGATTGAGATGAAACCCGACATCATTCATACCCATCACCTGTGGATCGTGTCCGCGATTGCCAGGCGCCTGAGCCGGACCGGTTGTCCGTGCGGATGCCGGCCAGATCCAGCAGGTGTTGATCCATTTGTTCAACAATGCCCGGGAATCTATGGTTGACGATCAAGGACGCATCGGCCTTTGCATCTCCACTGTTTTCCGGGTATATTTCCCGGTATGGACAGGAAAGAACAGGTAAACATGAAACATGAGACACCACCGAAAGGGAATGTTGGAAACAGCGGCACATTGATTCTCATCAAAACACACCCAAACCATCCCCTTGACTCCCTGTTTGCATTCCGCAGGAAATTTTTGAAAGGAATGTTGATCGCTTTGTCCACACTGGGTCTGCCCGCTCTGGTCATTGCCTGCCTCGAAGCAATCGAGCTGAACCAGATCGCCGGTGTGATTTTATATATCGTTCTGTATTTTCTGACGGCAGGCACCACCATGGCTTTCAACCGATTGCCCTTTGTTTTCAGTGTCTGTGTGATGCTGGGCTCTCTGTATATAATCTCCATATTCAATCTGATGCATTTTTCTTTTTCCGGGGCCGGGATTGAATTATTTTTAACCATCACCTTACTGGCAACGATTCTGCAGGGAATACGAGGCGGACTTTACGCGGGCAGCCTGTGTCTTGTTTCTATTATCGGGGCGTGTCTGTGTTTTGTGTATGGCATAATTCCCATCACACCGGAAATGCCAGCCACTACGGGTTCCCTTGTTTCCTGGATAACCGTCGGCGGGCTTTTCATCCTCCTGGCCGGCACCCTGATCCTGGGGTCTGGCATGTTGCAGCAACACCTGATACGCTCGATTGAAACCGTTCAGCACCAGGCGGATGAACTGTCCCGGGCCAATGAAAAAATATCAGAGGAGATGCAGCAGCGCTCGGCAGTTGAAGAAAAACTCAAACAAAGTGAATATCAATTCAAAACATTATTTGAAATTGCGCCGGATGCCATATATTTGAATGACCGGGAGGGTAATTTCATAGATGGCAATGCCGCTGCAGAAACCTTGATGGGCATGTCACGGGAAAAATTCATCGGGAATTCTTTTCTCGATCTGGGCATACTTTCTCAGGATGAAGCTCCCAAGGCCCTGGATCTTTTACAGAAAAACATTCAGGGCCAGTCAACCGGACCTGACGAGATCACCCTGATTACGAAAAACACCAGGAAAGTTGATGTGGAAATCCGCACCTGCCCTTTTCAAATGAACGACAGACCATTAATACTGGGAATCGCCCGGGATGTGTCAGAACGTAACCGCCTTCATGCCCAGCTCAACCAGGCCCAGAAAATGGAGTCAGTGGGCCGCCTGGCCGGCGGCGTGGCCCATGATTTCAACAACATGCTTGGGGTGATTCTGGGGCATACGGAACTGGCATTGTTGAAGGCGGATGAAGATAACGATCTGATTTCCGACTTGAAAGAAATCCAGAAAGCTGCAAAACGGTCAGCGGACATCACAAAACAGCTGCTGGCTTTTGCCAGAAAACAGACGATTTCTCCCAGACAACTGGATTTGAATGATACTGTGGAGAGTATGCTGAATATGCTGCGCCGGCTCATTGGAGAAGATCTCGACCTTGTTTGGCAGCCTGCAGCCCATCTGTGGCCGGTGAAAATGGACCCGACCCAGATCGACCAGATCCTTGCCAATCTTTGTGTGAATGCCAGGGATGCCATTTCCGGGGTAGGTAAGCTCACTATAGAAACCGGAAAAAAATCATTTGATGAGCAGTATTGCAATGAACACCCGGGTTTTATCCCCGGTGATTTTGTGCTGCTCGCAGTCAGCGACAATGGGTGCGGCATGGACAAGGAAACCCTGGACAACCTGTTCGAACCTTTTTTCACCACGAAGGAAGTGGGTAAAGGAACAGGGTTGGGCTTGGCTACCATATATGGAATAGTCAAACAGAACAACGGGTTCATCAATGTATACAGTGAGCCCGGCCGAGGTTCCACCTTCAAAATTTACCTGCCCCGGTTTATTGTGCGACAAGTAACTTGTCCCGTTGACGACAATTAACTTGTCCGGTTACGCGTGGTAAAACCCCGACACTAAAATTCCTTTGAAGGGATGTTGGTTAGGTTGAGATTTGAAAAGTCCTCAAACTTGACAGACAGCGGAAGAAATAAATTTACAGCATGTCGCTTTCATAACAGGAGAACCCATGACCCCGGCACATGTCATCATCCCGTTTCTGGTCAGTTTTCTGATCATGACCTCGCTGGCGCTGCCCGTGCGGTTCCGGCACCTGGGGGCCATTCTGCTGCCCCTGCCCGTGGCGACCAACCTCCTGATCTGGACCAACCCTTTCCATCACCTGTTCCGCATCGCGCCCCGGATAGACAAGGAAACCGCCGCATTTCCGATCCTGGTCAATGACTATGGCCCCTGGTTTTACCGGGTCCATGTCCCGTTCATGTACCTGCTGTTCTTTGTCAGTGTGCTGCTGCTGGTCAACGCTGTTTTTTCAAGAAAAGGGCTGTACCGCAACCAGATACTGATCCTGCTGATCGCTCTCCTGATACCGCTGGCCAGTGATATCATCAATATCACCGGGTACAGCCCGACTCCCAATTTCAACCTGAGCGGGATCCTTTTCAGTGTCTCCGGACTGCTGATCGCCTTCAGCCTGAAACGGCAGAAATTTCTGGACCTGATGCCCGCAGCCCGCAGTGCATTCATCCAATCCATGGAAGACGGCTGGATCGTTCTGGACCCCAGGGGGCGGTTCCAGGATCTGAACCCCGTGGCGGAAAAAATGCTGGGTCGGCCCGCCGGGACACTCATGGGCCGACCGGCTGAGGAGTTCCGAGTATCCCTGCCCGCATGGCAGCAATTGTTGTCAGCCACTGAAAACCGTTCCGTGGAGACCCGGAAACTCCAGGGCATGCTGCCCATCTGTGCCCACTGCAAGAACATCCGGGACGATGAAGGCTACTGGCATCAGGTGGAATCCTATGTCACCCGCCACAGTGATGCCACATTCTCCCACGGCATCTGCCCGGACTTCAAAACCTGATATGGTCGATTTGTTTAGAACTGATGGTTGCGATAAACTTACAGAGGGCTTAGTATGGCTGAAAAACCCACTTATGAAGAACTGGAAAGACGGGTTCAGGAACTGGAAAAAATTGAACCAGAACTTGAAGTGATAAAAGCAGATAAACAGCGTCTGGAAATGATTTTATCCTCCCTTGATACGGGACTTTCACTGATAAATCCGGACTATACCATTTCCTGGGTGAACGATACCATCCGTTCGATTTTCCCGAACGGCGACCCCGTAGGCAAAACCTGTCATCGGTTTTTTGAATCCTCGGAACATATGTGTGATCCCTGTCCAACATTTGAAGCCTATAAAAGCGGCCGAATCCAGAAAATAGATAAGTACAACCCATCAAAGGATAAATGGTACAGTATCATATCCCAACCAGTCAAAGATGAAGCAGGACAAATTGTCAGTGCACTGGAAGCTGTTACAGAAATTACGGAAAGAAAGACTTATGAACAACAGATTTTAAAAGAAAAGAACCTTTTACAACAAGTCATGGAAACGAGTCCTGTGGGAATAACCATGGTTGATGAAAAAGGGAATATTTCAATGGCAAACGCCCGAGCAGAAGAAATTCTGGGTCTGGAACGTTCGGATATTTACAAAAGGCGGCATAACGATCAAGAATGGCAAATAAAAGATGTTCAGGGAAATGAGTATCCTGATGATCAATTGCCGTTTGAGTTGGTTAAAAAATCCGGAAACCCGGTTTTCGGGATAAAGCATTCTCTTGTCTGGCCCGATGGAAAAAAGGTGTTGCTTTCAATCAATGCCAACCCGCTTTTTGACAGTGACGGTGATTTTAATGGTATGATTTCAGCAATAGAAGATGTCACTGAACGCAGAAAAGCTGAAGAGACCCTGCGGAAAAAAACCCAGCTGCTAGAGAAAATTTCAGACAATATGTTCGATATGGTTTCAATGTCCGACCTTGAAGGAACATACACTTTTGCAGGAAAATCAATTAAAAGAAACCAGGGCAATGTTCCAGGCGGCCTTGGATCATAGTCAAGCAGGCATTGCAATTGCCAAAGCACCCGGCGGAGAGCTTTTGTACGTAAACGAGTCGGCGCTGAATATACGGGGGGCGGATAAAGAAAAAATCGTCAACGGCATCGGTATCGACCAGTATGTATCGAGCTGGCAGATTCTGCATTTTGACGGCACACCTTACAAGAGTGAAGAGGTGCCGCTGACAAGAGCGATATTGTTCGGAGAATTTTGCACTGAAGAGTTTCTTGTAAAAAGACCTGATCAGGAAAACAGAATCGTTTGGGCGAATGCAGCCCCAATAAAAAACGACCGGGGAGAAATTATATACGGGATAGTTGTATTTCTTGACATCACAGACCGAAAAAAAGCCGAGCAGGAAAACACTGTCAGCAGAATGCGTTTGGACATCAGTCATAGAATTGCCACAATGCCTGATGCAACAGAAAAAGACATCAGTGATTTTATTCTTGAAAAAATGCTGGATCTTTCAGGCAGTGATATCGGATTTATCGGATACGTATCTCCTGATGAAAAGAAAATGATCATCCATAACTGGTCAAACAGTGCCATGGCCGAATGTGCCATTCATGAGAAACCCATTACCTTTCCGATAGATCAAGCAGGTATCTGGGGAGAACCGATCAGGAACCGGGAACCCGTAATTATAAATGACTATAATGAATACCATCCGTCTAAAAACGGGTATCCGGAAGGACATGTCCATATTTCCCGATTCATGGCAGTGCCTGTTTTCGATGGGGAACGAATTGTTGCTGTTTCTGCAGTGGGAAACAAACCGATCGCTTATCAAGAACATGATCCACGACAGCTTATGATCCTGATGGAAAGCTGGTGGAAACAGATCCAAAAGCTCCGTTGGAAGAAGGACAAGGAAACGCTGCAGGCCAAAATGAGTCAGGCCCAGAAAATGGAATCCATCGGTTCCCTTGCCGGTGGCATTGCCCATGACTTCAACAATATTCTGTTCCCCATTGTGGGTCTGTCTGAAATGATGCTGGCTGATTTTCCTCCCGGCAGCCCGGAACATTATGATGCTCAGCAGATATTCAAGGCGGGCACAAGAGGCAGAGAACTGGTTCAACAGATCCTTTCTTTCAGCCGGCAATCGGAGCATCAACCGATACCGGTTCACATTCAAAAAATACTCAAAGAAGTGCTGAAACTCTGCCGCGCCACCATTCCGGCGGATATCACAATTCAACAGGATCTTCAAACTGACTGCAATTCGGTCATGGCTGATCCCACCCAGATCCACCAGATTGCCATGAACCTGATTACCAATGCCTATCATGCCGTCGAACCTGCCGGGGGGACCATAACAGTAAAACTCCAAGAGGTCGATTTTAATCACGAGGATGATCCGGCTGTTCATCTGGCATCCGGCAGGTATGCAGTTCTGTCGGTTTCGGATACCGGCACCGGCATTGACCCTGTTGTCATGAATAAGATATTTGACCCGTATTTCACCACCAAGGAAAAAGAAAGGGGAACCGGCCTGGGCCTTGCCACGGTTTTCAGTATTGTAAAGACCCATGGAGGAGATATCAGGGTGCACAGTGACATCGGCAAGGGCGCGACCTTTCGTGTCTACCTGCCGCTGCTGGAAAAAGTACAGGAATCTCAAACTGAAAAAGAAATGACCCCGCTTCCCACAGGCACGGAACATATCCTGCTGGTGGATGATGAAACATCCATTGTTCACCTTGAAACGCAGATGCTGGAACGTCTGGGATACCAGACCAGCAGTTTCACCGGCAGCAGGGATGCCCTGGCTGCGTTCAAAACAGAGCCGTCCAGGTTCGACCTTGTCATAACAGATATGAACATGCCGAATATGAATGGTATGCAGGTGGCTGCGGAGCTGATTGCCATCCGGCCGGACATCCCCATCATCGTGTGCACGGGATTCAGTGAAAGAATCAACAGCAAAAAAGCCGACGCCCTGGGGATCAGGGGATTGCTTATGAAACCGGTGGGAATGAAGGATCTCGCCCTAAAAGTACGGGAAGTATTGGACAGTTTGTCAAAATGATCCTGGAGAATCTGAAGACTGCCGGGCATACTCAAGGAACACACGTTTGAGCTCTGCGGATATCGGAAAGGCCATCCACAACCATTTATTAAAAATGGCAACATTGCCAAATCTAATAAATGCCGATTTGGCTCGTGGATTCACCGTGGCCCAGGTGGCGGAAAAGCACGGCTGGCCCTATCCCCTGGTCTGGTCCCTGGCCCTGGAGGGCAAAAATGATCATGACCGGTTCAAGGAACTTGGCTGGGGATTTAGGACCTGGGACCAGTGGGAATTCAATGACTGTGACAACCGGTTCGGGGATGACTGGCGTTCATCAATGCGGACTGGCGGGATTTTCAGAACACGCCGGCATCAGAAGAAAAATATAAAGGCGGCATCCTCATCGACGACTACCTGGAGATCCTGAAAAAGACGGGATGGTATCACACCCATATCATCCAGGCCCCCATGTCGTCCCAGCGCTTCAGCGCCGGCGTCGTTTCGGCCATGCAGAAAAGCAACATCCTGGGGGTGACCAGCCGGTATGTGATTGTCCTGGGCCAAAACAATTGACAAGCGGGCATTTCATTGATATGGCATTCATGATAACGAAACTATGGTTGAGTTTTTAGAGAGTTAAGGCTTGTTGCAAAAACTTGAAATTCAAAACAACTGAATAAATGAGAAACAGTTATGCAAAAGGAACCCACATATGAAGAATTAAAGCGGCGAGTTCAGGAACTTGAACAAAAAGAATTAGAGCGAAAAAAATCCCATGAATCAGAAGAACTCTACAAGACCCTTTTTAATCAGGC
>JAABUD010000301.1 GCA_011389555.1 Desulfotignum sp.
CTGCTTTCCGGATCC
This sequence comes from Desulfotignum sp., assembly GCA_011389555.1. Classification (GTDB taxonomy): domain Bacteria; phylum Desulfobacterota; class Desulfobacteria; order Desulfobacterales; family Desulfobacteraceae; genus Desulfotignum. The sequence goes on from JAABUD010000301.1 coordinate 16, forward strand.
GGGGGAAATCAATGGGATGTCACCGGTCACATCAGCAGCGGCCAAATCGGCGGATGGCTGGAAATGCGGAACAACGTCATTCCCGGATTTCTCACGGATCTGAATGAAACTGCAGAAGCCCTGATCTGGCAGGTGAATGAGCAGCACAGCCAGGGGATCGGCCTGGAAAAATTCAGTTCCGTGACCGGGGATTATGCGTTTGATCCGTCGGTAGATCTGTCCACTGAGTTTTTGAAATCCGGCCTGGCTTACCAGGATCGGATTGAAACCGATTCATCGGATCCAAAAAGCTTCACTGTGTGGGTCTATGATGCGGACGGTCAACCTATTGATTCGAATGAAGAAACGCCGGATGTGATAGATGGATTTACAATAGACATCACGAAAGACATGAAGTTACAGGATCTGTTGGATGAATTTGATCTCAGTAGCTCAGATCCGGTCCCAGTTCCGTATATGCAGGCAGAAATTACCCCAGACAACCGTTTTCAGATAAATGCTGAAGATGGTTATTCCTTCGGATTTTCCGATGATACCAGTCATGTGCTGGCGGCTTTGGGGATCAATACCTTTTTCAAAGGCAATACAGCTGACACCATGGCGGTATCGGATCATGTGAAAAACGGAGGGCCCTATATCGCTGCCGGGACCATCGGTGAACAGGGCAGTCATGCCAAAGGAGACAATAGCAATGCCATCGCCATTGCCGATCTTCAACATACGCCCATGGACATTGGCGATGAAGACGGGAATACCGGGAAGCTCAATACCACCACGGAAAACTATTTTCATACCCTGCTGGGAGGGATTGGTATCACCGGATCCGGCATCACCATGGAAAAGCAGAACAGTGAGGCGATCCATGCCCAGCTGTCAAAAATCCGGGAAAGCATTTCCGGGGTGTCCCTGGATGAGGAAATGGTGTCTTTGATGGCGTTTCAGGCCGCCTATTCTGCTGCGGCAAAATTGATTACCACTGCCGATGAGATGCTGGATACCCTGCTTCGTGTCAAATAGTCGGCGTGATTGGTTGGATGAATAAAGGAGAAACTGAATGCGAGTCGCCACGTCTATGATGTACAGCTTTGTTCGATCCAGTCTTGCAGATATCACCAGAGATATGAACAAGGCATCGGAAACAGTGATTACCGGAAAACGGATCAACGCACTTTCCGATGACCCCATGGACATGGTCAAGGCTGCGGGCATCAAATCCACCCTCAATGGATTGAAACAGGTGGATCGGAACATCTCTGTGGGAAACAACTGGCTCACCGCGTCTGAAAACGCATTGACCCAGGCCCAGGACCTGATTTCCGAGTCAAAAACCCTGGCCCTGCAAATGGCCAATGCCCCCATCAGCAGCGGTAACAGAAAGGATGCCGCCGTCATGGTCGAGCAGACCATGGAACAGATGATGTCTTTGGCCAATACCATGGTGGATGGGCGATATGTCTTTTCAGGCAACCGCACCGATGTTCCGTCATTTGCGGTAGAAACGGATGAAACCGGTGAAAATATTGTCTATCAGGGGGATAACCATCCGTTTTCCATTAACATCGGAACGGACAGCCTGATAGAAATCGGGGGAGATGGCGGAGAAATTTTCAACCAGATATTTGACACATTGGCTCAGTTCAAAACCGCTCTGGAAGAAGATGATCTGGATAGCATAAACAGCGTTCTTGATACGGTTGCAGCCGCATCGGATATTAAAGGAGAGATAACAAATCCCGGGAGTGATAGTACCTCTGCAGAAATTAAGGTTACTTTTGAAGATTTGTTGGAAGGTCAAACTTTTACCGCCGCAGGTAGGACAATAACCGCAGGCACTGGGGGAGCTACTGCAGAGGAGGTGGGTAAGGCATTTGCCACAGGATCAGATGAGGGTAAGGCCATTGTAAGCGCTATGGGGACAGTTGCCGCCGAAGGTACTGTTACCCCGGCTACCCCAACGGGTACCGCAAGTGATGTCGATGCAACGGCTGTCACCTACGAGGCGACCGATACGCTCGACATGACGGGGCTTGCTACCGATGACACCATTGAAGTCGAGATTGATGATACAGCCTATACCTTCACTTACGATGGTACAGATTGGGGCGATACTGATAATGCAGCAGCTGCCGGTTTCACTGTCGCGATCGACAGCAGCACCGCTTCCTCAACAGGTGTGACAGTTGAAGCTGATAGTACCTTTACACTTAACAGCGTTGCGGGTGCAGTTGCCGATGATGGTTCTTTTGATGGATATTACGTAACCCAGGGCTCAACGGACGATGTAGTTATTCTGACGGCATCTGGTAATGGTGAAGTGACATCGTTTACTGTAACCGGTGGTACCGCAATCGTATCTCTTGACGAACATTTCGATCATTTAAACAGTGCCATCACCGCAGTGGGAAGCAAGATGAGCCGGCTGGACATGAAGTCGTCCATTTTTCAGGAAATGAAAATTAACGAGACCGAAAAGTTGTCAGCCGTGGAAGACGCAGATATCATTGCGGCCATCACCCGCCTGGAACAGATGCAGCTGACTTATCAGGCGGCTCTGTCATCTTCCAGCAAGCTGATGTCCATGAACCTTTTGGACTATTTGAGATAATAAAGGCAGATCCAAATTATGTTGATTCTGACAAGGAAGTCGGGAGAAAAAATTGCCATTGGTGATAATATCGTCATTACGGTGCTGGAGACCAAAGGAAACCAGGTGAAGCTGGGTATTGAGGCACCTGTGGAGATCACGATTCATCGGCAGGAGGTGTATGAAAAAGTATGTCAGGAAAATCTGGACGCCACCGGAATCATGGCTTCAGATCTTTCCATTGCCAGTGAACTGTATCAATCTGTTTCCGGAAAAAAGGAATAACCGTGAAAATTGAAACCACACGATTTGGAAGAATTCATCTGGATGCATCCCAGATGATCCGGATGCCCGAAGGCATGCCGGGGTTTGTTGACAGCAAACGGTTTGTCATTATTCAGAACAAGGAAAATTCACCGTTTTTCTGGTACCAGAGCCTGGATGATCCGGATCTGGCGTTTGTCATCACCGATCCCAATCAGTTTGTTCCGGATTATCAACCGGATTTCAAACAGCACCTGCAAAATATTTCATGGGTTGATTTGAACGAGTCGTTCAAGGAGATTGCCTGCTATGTGGTGGTGAACATTCCTAAAGGAGCGCCTGAAAAAATGACGGGTAATTTTTTGGGACCGCTGGTGATGGATCTGTCGTCCCGGGTGGCGGTTCAGCTGGTGATACCGGATAACAACTATTCACTCAAAACCCGATTGCTTTCACAGCCGTCTTCACAACAGGTGACCTCGCAAGGCTGATTTTCAGGCCTGTTCTCATTCGTTATTGTATTCATCAGGGTGTGAAAAAGTCATTGGTAAAATGGGAAACTATTTTACCGGCAATGGCCTGGGGATTGATGCGATAGTCATCATTTAAAATTTCCTGTTTCAGTTGATCCACTTTTTCCTGTCGAATGTCCTGTGTTTTTTCAATGCTGTCTTTGATGATCTGTGCTTCTCTGGATGCCCGGGAAAGAGTGACCACCGTGTCCGGTGAAGCTTTTTCCGTTTCTGGCGTCCGGGTGTTTTCGGATCGACCCGATGGGTTTTCCGGCAGGGTCGTGGTTCGAGGAGATATGTTTTCAACCTCAAAATTGGTATAGTTGCTGTCGATTTTCATAGCTAACGTCTCCGAAAGTTTTATGTCACCATGTTTTGACTGACAATGTCGGTCAAAGAGGAGTTCAACCGTTCGACCAGACTGTCCGATATTTCTGCGGGAATGTCTATGGCCGTATTGTCGATGTCAGACACCGCTTTGAATTGAAACTGGTTGCCGTTTTTTCTGGACAGAATCAATGCCTGTCCAAACTCCTGCTCCAGTTGGCTGAACGCTGAGATTTCATCCGGATTCCGGGGACCGCTGTCAGCGATTCGATTCATCATACCCGAGACCACTTTTTCTACGACCGCGTCTCGTTTGCTTCCAGCCGTGATGTTCACCGAATCCGGAGATCTTGTTTGCCCGGTGGCGGTATGGGGGGATATGCGCCCCTGTCGGAGCTGGTTCCCGTATACCCGTAACACCGTATTCAATTGATATGTCGATATAACCATGGCATCACCTTAAAATTATCGGCCCTTTAACCGTAAATGATTTCAGGAAAGCGCCCTTCATTTCCACCATCGTCATAAAGATACAAAAACTTTAATTTTTTTTTGTCATAAAAAAATGTTACATATGGATTTCCATTCCTTCCCTGGCAAAAAAAATATCCATTTCCGGGTGGGAGTCCGAGGGAAAAAAGGTTTGCGTCAGTTCATCCAGGGCTTGATCCGTGCGAACCGGTTCATGGTGAAACAGGGCCAGTCGTTTGACTTGGGACTTCAGCCCGTTTTCTATGGCGGTTTCCACTGCGGTGTGCCCCCATCCGATTTTGGCGGCCTGGTATTCTTCCAGCGTGTACTGGGCATCATGAATCAACAGGTCCGCGTCCTTGAAAAATGTCTGGATTCTTTCATTTTCCTGGCGGGCCGCCAACTCCCCTTCTTTGGCCATGGCCGGGTCATAGGCAGGATCGGATGGGTCTGTGCAGAAGATATTTCTGAAAGGTTCGGTATCATATCCGGTACAAAGAATCTTTCCCTGGAACGAGAATCGATATCCCAGACACAAAAGCGGGTGATTCAAATACTGGACTTCCAGGGTCAACCCATCTCCGAAATCGTAGTGGCCTTCCTTGAGCTCCCGGTAATCGATTTTTGCGGCAAGATCGGTTTCCTGAACAGGGAAATAGTAATAGGTCAGCTGGCCTCCCACGATTTTTTCCAGAGAATCGTTTTCCATGGCAATGGGGCCATGAACGGTGATCTGTGTTCCGGGGATGTACAAAGGGGTGAAAAAAGGGAACCCATTGATGTGATCCCAATGGGTGTGGGTAAGAAAAATATCGGCTTTGAGTCCGTTTTTGCATGCCCCCCGGGCCACCAGATGGTTTCCCAGTTCCCGTATCCCGGAACCGGCGTCCAGAATGATCAGCCGGTCCGGGTTTTCAAGTCTCACCTCGATGCAGGCGGTATTTCCGCCGTAGTTGACCGTGTGGGGTCCGGGACACGGTATGGATCCACGTACGCCCCAGAATTTAATTATCATTGATTTTCCTGACAGTTATGTTGATCAAAGGGTTGTTAACAGGGGCGTTACAGGTTCAAAAACGCCTTGGCACTGTCCATTTCAACAGAAATGGTGTCATCGAATTCCCCCAGGGTTTCCGGAGAAATCCCGGCTTTCCGGCTGAGCAGCTCCAGTTCCGGGGAGATCTCAGCCGAATTCAGCTGAATGGTTGTTTCATCGGGTGATGTCTTTGTCAGGCGGGTATGGATATCCGCCATTTCAATGATCCATCCTACCTGATCACTGCTTTCTCCATGCATTCGGATGTGGTGGTGGTGGGTGAAGGCGGTTGCCATCTCTTCTCCCAGATCCCATTTTCCTGCAATCATCTGTCCGACATCACAATGGGTCAGGCCGAGCAATTGCTCTTCCGCCCGGCAAATTTCACACGCTGGGTTGTGAGATATATCCAGTATCCGGTCATAAACGTCGGGAAACTGGCTGGACATGGGGATTTTCCCCAAATCATGCATCAGTCCTGCCAGAAAGAAAAACTCCTGATCCAGGGCCGGGATTCCCATCTCCCGGGAAATGAGCCTGGCGGTCACGCCCACCTGGATTGAATGGGACCAGAACGCATTCATGTCAATGGTTCGGGATATGGCACTGTTTGTCACGCTCTTGACGATGGCGGTGCTCAAAACCAGGTTCTTTATGGTATTGATGCCCAGCATGATGATGGCCCGTGTCAGAGAGTTGATTTTGTTTCTGCGGGCATAGTAGGCGGAATTGATCAATTTCAGGACTTTGCCGGCCAGAACCGGGTCCAGACTGATCACCCGGTTAAGGTCATTGGGTGCCGGGGCAGGGGTGTTGCATACCTGTAACACTTTGGTGGCCGTCGTTGAAAGGCTGGGCATCTGTCGGATGAAATCCAGCAGTTTTGTGGTTGCATGCGCTTTGTCAATGGGGTTCGTCATAGGCGGTATCTTTTCCATAATTCTATTCGGTCACTCTATAAAATCCATTGAATAAAATCAATGAAAAGTCGATCAAGAACGATCTTTTATTGACTTGTTCAATCCGGCCCCGCTATAATTTTAATTTATTGTAACATATAAATGCAGATGGACCATGATATGGAAACCGACAACGCTACATCTGAAAAAAACGCGGAATTGATAAAGCTTCTTTCCGATCATGAAAAAGAAAAGGAGTGCCTGCTCAGGGTGATCAATACCTATGGATTACTGGTTGCAACCATCGATGATTATTCCGATGACGTCAAAGCCATCAAATCGATGCTTCAGCAGGATCCGGAAGAACACCGGGAAGAAATTGAAAATACAATCAATCGGCTTCGCAATCGGATTTTTGCCAGTGAATTGTCCATGTCCGGTGATCAGCCGGGTAAAGAACCGGCGGCAGACAGCGTGCTGAACCACCGGATCGCGGAAACGGTCCGGATGCTTCGCCGCATCACAGACTTTTTTCTGGAAAATTTCTATCCCCTTGAAGGCGCGCTGGAAAAAAAAGCCCGAGCCATCCGGATTGAGCTGGATCCGGACGTGCCGGAAGAAAAAATCATGGATCAGGTAACGGCGTTTTTGGATTACAGCCGGGAATTGAAACAGAAGATACTGCTTGATTTTTCATCTGTAAATGCCGGTTTCCATGATTTGCTGACCCAGGTTTCCCAGCTTGAATCAGTGATTTCCGCGGAATTCAATGCCGGTGACAAAGAAAAACGGTTTTTGTCTTTTGAAAACAGTATCGGTCGGGAAATGGGCGCCATCTCTGAAGCGTTTGCGTTAAAAAACAATATCAATGAGCTGAAAACCTCGGTTATCAAACGGTTGAAAAATATCAGACAGATTGTCGAACAAAAAAAAGAAAGTGAAAAAAAACAGCTGGAAAAAGCCAATGACACCATAAAAAGATTGAAAAAAAAGATTGTCGCCGTGGAGGCCATGGCTGAAAAATTTTCAAGCAAAGCGCAGACATATCGCAAACAAGCCCTTTATGATGCCTTGACCGGGGTGCATAACAGAAAATCCTTTGACCAGAAGATCGAGCATGAACTGGCCATGCTGGATGACCATGATTCCCTGGCGTTGATTGTCTTTGATATCAATGATTTCAAATGGATCAATGATTCATTTGGCCATGTTGCCGGAGACAAGGTTCTCAAGGTGGTGGCCGATAATTTGAAGAAAAATTTCAGGAAATCCGATTTTGTGGCCCGATTCGGAGGGGATGAGTTCGTGGTGCTTGTGAGTGGATTGAGTTCTGTGATGGTTCAGGAACGGATTGACAGTTTCAAATCACTCATCTCCAGGATCAAATTTGTGTCTCATGCCCGGCACATGGATATCAAAGTGTCCATGAGTGCGGGGCTGGCCATGGCGCGTTTTGAAGACTCCGGTACCGGACTGCTTCACCGGGCGGATCAGGCCATGTATGAAGACAAAAAAAAGGGGGTGACAGAAAGTGATTCCTCGTCCGCGCCACCCTCCCTGGAAGAGGGCCGTTGACGTGACGGAATCATTTGAATAATGCCATCCGTTCAGCCATGGAGAGTTGCCCGGAATCGGCCGGTGGGGGCAGGCTGTCCGGGCAGGTGCGGTTTCGGCCGGTCTGTTTTGCCTGATAAAGGGAATGATCCGCTTTTTCGATCAATTCATTGGCCGAATGATGACTCAGCCCGTTGTATTCACAAACCCCGAAGCTGGAAGTAAGTCGGACCGGCTGCTTTTTCAGGTACAGCGGGTGCCGGGCCAGTTTTTTTCGCAGTCTTTCCGCAGTGTGTATCGCATTGAACAGTTTTTCATTGGGCAGTATGAACAAAAATTCTTCTCCACCATACCGACAGGGATAATCCACCTGGCGGATATTTTGCTTCCATAACCCGGTAATCGTTTTCAATGTCAGGTTTCCGGCCTCGTGCCCGAACTTGTCATTAATGCTTTTGAAATGATCGATATCCGCCAGAATAATGCAGCAGGGAAGTCCGGACCGCCGGGTCCGTTCCATCTCATTGCCAAGGGTTGCCATTAAAAATGAATAATTGTAATACCCGGTGAGTTCATCTTTGATGGAGAATCGTTTCAATCGTCGGTAGGCTTTTTGCAGGGCAATATAGTCCTGGTAGACAGGACAGTCGCGGATGCCGGCCGGACATTTTTCTTTATTCATCTGTGTTTTCTGGGGCATATGCAATTTGGCCGGATATTGAACTCATTTTTGTGTAGGTTTTTATTCAGGCCCATGAAAAGCGATCCTGAGACTGATTTTACGGATGCGTTGTGCCTGGTAAAATCGAAATGTTCAGGATTTGATACTATAATTTTCTCTGATTGTCAAAATGTTCGTTCAAAGCAAATGAAAAAATCTATGAAAACGAGGCGGTTCATTAAAGTTTTGACTCTGGTACGTCGATACGATACATTTAAAAAAAATCAAAAATTCGGTTTACAAAAAACGAGAAGGAGAAATAAATGTCTCAGGAAACCAAAACCACGGATCAGGTTGTTCGGATGTCGGCCGTGAAAACAGGCAAGTATCTGACTTTTTCACTGGAAAACGAGGAATATGGCATCGGGATTCTCAAAGTCAAAGAAATTATCGGAATGATGCCCATCACTTCGGTGCCCCGAACCCCGGCTTTTGTCAAGGGTGTTATCAATCTGCGGGGAAAGGTGATTCCCGTGCTGGATCTGCGGACAAAGTTCGAAATGGAACCCATCCCCTACACCGAAAGAACCTGTATTATCGTGGTGGAGATCGATTCCGATACATCCACGCTGCTGATCGGTATTGTGGTGGACGCGGTGTCTGAAGTGCTCAATATCCGGGAAGACGAAATCGAGGAAACCCCCAAGTTCGGCACCCAGTTGAAACATGACTATATCCTGGGCATGGCCAAGCGGGACGGCGGGGTGAAAATTCTGCTCAACATCGACCGGGTCCTGTCTTCGGATGAAATTGCGGCCATTGAAAAAACTGCGTGATGGTACTTTTAATTCATAAATATTTCTGCCGGGGCAATGCCCGGCACCTAACCCACAAGCAACTCAACGGAGTGATTTTAAAAAAGGGGAAAAAAGCATGTTGAAGGGGTTGAAACTGGGAACCAAAATGATGCTGGGCTTTTCGTCCGTGGCACTGATCACCCTGATTTTGGGCATTGTGGGATACTTCGGGGCCGACAAGGGGCAACAATCGGTTCAGACCATCGGAACCGTTCGCCTGCCTGCCGTGGACAGTCTTCTGGTGATCAAAGGGGAGGCGGAACGTGCCCGGGGAACCATGCGGACATTGGCGCTTTCCGGATTGCCCGACAATGTCCGAGATCGCCAGTATCAGAACCTTGTCGAACTCAGGCAGGTGTATGAGAAAGCGTTTGAAATATATGAGTCGCTTCCCCGGGCCGAAAAAGAGATGGAGGTCTGGCAGCGGTTTGTGACGGCCTGGGATGTCTGGCGGGAACAGAACAATGCATTCATGGATATCACAAAGCAATTCGACGAGCTGGGAATGCGGGATCCCATGCTTGTGGGGCGGCAGGTGGAATCTTTTGCCAAAGACCATTACCGCCTGGTGCAGCAGGTATTGAGCCTGATGGGCTTGAACCACATGTTTGACGGTGGCGGAGACTATGCCTCATGCAGTATGGGGCATTGGTTGAATGAATTCAAAACAGATAATCCAGCCCTCAGGGATGCGGTTCAGGCCATGCAGGATCCCCATCAGCGGTTTCATGATGCAGTGGGAAAAATCAAGACCGCTTATTCTCAGGGAGAAATTCTGGAGATGCGGCCGATTTATCAAAAAGAGATGCTGCCGGCCATCGATGAGGTGTTCCATTATTTCAACGAAATACTCCGGATTGTCGATCGGGGTATTTATTTGTCTGAACAGGCCAAGGACCAGATGCTCGGGCCTTTGACCGATGCCATGAGGGACGCTATTGTTCTGCTGGATGAACTGGTGGTACTCAATCAGGATGCGGCGGCCCGGGAAGTGGAGATCGCCGATTCTCAGGCGGAGTGGATCAGAATCGTGTCCATTCTCGCCGCAGCCGTGGGTGTGGTGCTTGCATTGCTGCTGGGGTTTTTCATTTCCCGGGGGATCTCTCGATCTCTCGCACGCATTGCCCGCGGCATGAGTGAAGGGGCGGATCAGGTGGCATCCGCTTCCAGCCAGGTGTCTTCTTCCAGCCAGTCCATGGCGGAAGGAGCATCTGAACAGGCCGCTTCCATTGAAGAAACCTCTTCCTCTATTGAAGAGATGGCATCCATGACCAAACAGAACGCGGAAAATGCCGGCAATGCCGATGGTCTCATGAAGAGTGCCAATGAGGTGGTTCTGTCTGCCAATGAATCCATGGAACAGTTGACACACTCCATGGATGGGATTTCCAGGGCCAGCGAGGAAACTTCAAAAATTATCAAAACAATCGATGAGATTGCATTTCAGACCAATCTGCTGGCCTTGAATGCGGCGGTGGAAGCGGCCCGGGCCGGGGAGGCCGGTGCCGGATTCGCCGTGGTGGCCGATGAAGTGAGAAACCTGGCCATGCGTGCGGCCGATGCGGCCAGGGATACGGCCGAATTGATCGAAGGAACTGTAAAAAAAGTCAATGACGGGTCCTCCCTGGTTTCCACCACCAGTGAAGCTTTCAGCAAAGTGATGGAAAGTGCCACCAAAGTGGGCACTCTGGTGGCTGAAATTTCTCAAGCCTCCAGAGAGCAGTCCCATGGCATCGATCAGGTGAATATCGCGATCTCCGAAATGGACAAGGTGGTGCAGCAGAACGCGGCCAATGCCGAAGAATCCGCTTCCTCCGCAGAACAGATGAATGCCCAGGCCGAACAGCTCAAAGAATATGTGGAAGATCTCGTGTCGATGGTGAGGGGGAAAAGAGGTTCAGCCCGCCATGAAAGCGGCACTTCGGCCGGTCGTCAATTCAAACGTCCCGTAAAGTCGGTAACATCGCCTTCCAGACCGGTTCCGGCCGAAAAGAAAAAAAAGCCGGCCAATACCACAAAGGAGGTCAGGGCGGATCAAGCGATCCCGTTTGATGGCGATGATTTCGATACATTTTAAAAAAAGGATCAGTCGCTGATACCCGGGTCCATATCCGGTTTCCACAGCACCTCATACAGTTCGCTGCGCCGGCTTTTCAGGTTTCGGACGCTGCCGATCTGGCGCAGTTCTTTGAGCAGATCCCGGTCCAGGTCCACCATCAGGGTCATCTCGGTGTTGGGGGTGGCTTCGGCGGCAATGGCATCATGGGGAAAAGCGAAATCCGACGGGGTGAACACGGCGGACTGGGCATACTGGATGTCCATGTTCTCCACCTTGGGCAGGTTGCCCACGCTGCCGGAGATGGCCACATAGCACTCGTTTTCAATGGCCCGGGCCTGGGCGCAGCGCCGCACCCGCAGATAGGCGTTTTTGGTGTCGGTCCAGTAGGGCACGCACAAAAGGGTCATGCCTTTTTCCGCCAGATACCTGGAAAGTTCTGGAAATTCCACATCATAGCATACCAGCATCCCGATCTTGCCGATATCCGTCTGAAACACCTTCAGGGAATCCCCCCCCTTGAATCCCCAGTACTGGGCCTCGTCCGGGGTGATGTGCAGTTTGTCCTGTGAATCCCAGGTGCCGTCCCTGCGGCACAGGAATGCCACATTGTACAGATCGTCGTCTCTGAGCTGCGGCAGGCTGCCTGCCACGATATTGATGTTGTAGGAGATGGCCAGGTTTACGAAGGCGGCCCGGATATCTTCGGTGTATTCGGACAGGGACCGCATGGCTTCGGCCGGGTTTTCCTGGTTGAAATT
>JAABUD010000302.1 GCA_011389555.1 Desulfotignum sp.
GTATCCCCTTCCTGCAGCCGGGTTTCAGCCCAGGACGTCTGCCGGACCAGGGTGTGATTGTGCTCGATGACCAGCGATGACAGATCCAGGTTTCGGGCGTTCACAAGGGCGAGAAGATCCAATGCCTGGGTTTGTGTCTCGTCGCCGTTTAATCTGATTTTCATTCAACCTCCACAGTGTGTAAGTCCATACGTTCACCCGGGGGGGAAATGAAACGGGAATGCGGAGAAGAAAAGAAACCATTGCTGGTGGGTTTGCACTGTCCCTACGCCGGTATTACCCGTATCAGGTTCCAAGGGTTGAAGCAGACACGCTTCTCTCAGCCGGTGGCGGCACCCCCAGTGAAAAAAATCGATTGGTGATCCCACCGGGATTCGAACCCGGGTTACCGGCGTGAGAGGCCGGCGTCCTAACCACTAGACGATGGGACCATTGTTGATTTTTAAAAGATTGTATCTATACCGGAACAGGGAAAAAGTCAACGATATTTATGCGGTAAAAGATTTCTTTTGGCCTTTTCGATAACCGAAGAGCAGATAGATGAGCCATCCGATCAAAGGAATCAGGGCGATAAAATGCCACAGCAGTTTTATTTTCAGGGAACCGAAATCTTTTTTGATGATATCCACCAGGGCCAGCATGGTGAGGCACAAAGAGATGCCGAAAATCAGCAGAATAATCAAAACGATGTCGTTCATGGATATTTTTCAGCCTTCCTTGAGCCGGTCCGATATTTTCATCAGGGTGTCCACATAATAGTTGCTGTGGTTGTAGCGAAACAGGACTTCGTGCTGGCGCTGCCGGGAGATGCCGGGTTTCCATCCATGATGTTTGAGATAATTGGCCACGGAATATATGGCATCACTGTGATCGAACAGATCGATTCTGCCGTCATTGTTGCCGTCTTTTGCCAGAGTCAGGGCATTGGAGGGCATGAACTGGGAAATACCCATGGCACCGGCATAGGAGCCCTGGATGTTTTCCGGATCGATGCCTTCGCGGTCTGTGTATCGGATCAGGGCTTTGAGTTCTTCGTATCCCCACTTGGAGCGCTGGTTCACTTTTTTCAGAAAGGTATCTCGTTTCGGCTTTTTCTGATCCGGAATCGCATTCCAGATGCGTTCCCGCAGGGTGTCATCTGTGAGGGATGCCATAGTGGCCAGGGTATTGATGACGGTTCGGTTTCCCAGGTAGGAGCCCAGGCGGGTTTCCACCAGCAGGATAGCGGTGATGACGGTCTTGTCCACGCCAAACATCTCCTGGGCACGGTCCAGGGTTTTTTTATGTTCCGCCATGTATTTGAATGCATTGGCTATGGAGTCTTTGGACAGAAACTGGTCATAGTTGAGGCTGGATTCGGAATGGACAAAAAACAGGGAAACCCCGTCAGGGGTGAAGGAAACCGTGTCTTTGGTCAGTACGGCTTGAATTTTTTCCGGGGCGAATCCATCGCTGATCAGCCGCTGTTTCAGCGCGTCGAACTCAGTGCCGGCGGATGCCTGCTGGGCAGATGTCCAGGGAGCGAGGCATAACAGAACAAGTATGAAAAAGCAGCACCCTGGAAAACGTGAGCGTAAACAAGGCAAAATTTCCATATACAGCGTGCCTCCCGAATCAATTCGTTAAAAGTTACTCTGTTATATCGTATTTTTCGGGGGATTGCATTAAAAAAATGATGGAATGTAACGGATGCTCAGGAGGACCCAAAGGGGCATCATTTCATGAATGACACCCCTTTGTCTAATGGATGGAATCAGGCGGCCCAAATACGCCTATATATCGAAATACAGGTAGAACTCATGAGGATGGGGCCGGCTGATGACCGGTTTCACCTCGTTGTTCATTTTGTAGTCGATCCAGTGCTCGATGACATCTTTGGTGAACACATCCCCCTTGAGCAGGAATTCATGATCCTCTTTGAGGGCCTCAAGCGCTTCCCCCAGGGAACCGGGTGCGGATTCCATCTGTGCCAGCTCTTCGGGGGGCAGGTCATAAATGTTTTTATCCATGGGGTCGCCCGGGTCCAGCTTGTTCTGTATGCCGTCGATCATGGCCATGGCAATGGCGGAAAATGCCAGGTATCCGTTGCAGGAGGGGTCCGGCGTTCTGAACTCGATCCGTTTGGCCTTGGGGGAATTGGAGTACATGGGCAGACGGATGGCCGCACTCCGGTTCCGGCTGGAATAGGCCAGGTTGATAGGGGCCTCGAACCCTGGCACCAGCCGCTTGTAGGAGTTGGTGGTGGGGTTGGTAATGGCGCACAGGGCTTTGCAGTGCTTCATGATGCCGCCGATGGCCCACAGGGCTTCGTCGGACAGGCCGGCGTATTTATTGCCCGCAAACACGGGGTTGCCGTCTTTCCAGAAACTCATGTGGGTGTGCATGCCCGTGCCGTTGTCTCCGTAGAGGGGTTTGGGCATGAAGGTGACGGTGTGGTCGTATTTATGGGCCACGTTTTTGAGCACATATTTGAACCACGCCAGGCTGTCCCCCATATTCACCAGAGAATCGAACCGCAGATCGATTTCCGACTGGCCGGCGGAAGCCACTTCATGATGCTGGCATTCCATGGCGATCCCCAAGTTTTCCAGGGTGAGCATCATCTCGGTTCTCATGTCCTGGTACTGGTCGGCCGGCGGCAGGGGAAAGTATCCATGCTTGGGCTTGATCTTGTACCCCAGGTTGGGCATTTCATCGGATCCGGTGTTCCAGTGCCCTTCCGGGGAATCGATCTCGAAAAACGCGGCATGGGCTTCAGATGCGTACCGGATATTGGAAAAGATGAAAAATTCCGGCTCAGGACCCACAAAAATAGTGTCTCCCAGGCCCGTGGTTTTCAGGTATTGCTCGGTTTTTTTGGCGATGCCCCGGGGGTCTCTGGAGTAGGATTCACTGGTAATGGGATCATGGATGTTGCCGATGATGGCCAGGGTGGGGACCTTGAAAAAAGGATCCATTCTGGCGGTAGGGGCTTCCGGGATCACGATCATGTCACTGTTGTTAATGGCCTGCCAGGCCCGCATGGAAGAGCCGTCAAATCCGAACCCGTCCTCGAACGCGGATTCCGTGAATTCACTGACAGGGATTGAAAAATGCTGCCAGGTGCCGATGAAATCCATATACCGGATGTCGACTACTTTTGCATTGTTTTCTTTGGCCAGGGCAATGGCGTCTTTGGGAGTCATGGGTGTTCCTTTCGTTTTAAAGTTATATCAATAAAAAAATTGAATTCTGTAAAAAATTCCATCCGGTTAAAGGGCGTCGGTATCGGCTTCACCGGTTCGAACCCGGATCGCTTTTTCCACATTCAGGACAAAAATTTTGCCGTCACCTATTTTACCGGTATTTGCGGCATTTCGAACCGTTTCAATGGTTTCTTCGGCCCGGTCGTCCGACACCACGATTTCCAGTTTGATTTTGGGGACAAAATCCACCACATATTCTGCACCGCGGTAGATCTCCTTGTGACCTTTCTGGCGGCCGTAGCCGTTGACTTCGGTGACGGTCATGCCGTAAATTCCGATTTCACTGAGTGCTTCCTTGACATCATCGAGCTTGAAGGGTTTGATCACCGCTTCGATTTTCTTCATTTCATACCTCCTTTGCGTGTAACTGGGGGAGCCGTTCCAATATGGCTGTTTTAATCTGTTTGAGTTCTTCGGGGTCCTGGATTTTCTGATCGTTTTCCAGGCTCCGGACGTAGAAAATATCCATAATCTGGTCCACCTTGCTTCCCACCATGGCCACGTTCACGTTGACACCGCAGCGGTACAGGGCGTTGGTGATGGTGAACAGCAAGCCGGCAAAATCATAGGTCAACACTTCAATAATGGTGAAAAAGCTGGATGTGTCATTGTCGATGCGCACCTGATTAGGCTCGGGGCGCCTGCCTGAAGCGATGGTGATATCTGTGGGGATTTTGTCCACCACTTTATCCAGAAAATGATCATCCGCCAGGGCCCGGGTCAGATCCTGTTCCGCTTTTTTCCATTTTTCCGTTTCAAAGATCCGGTCACTGGGGGCCATGACCTTGAAGATATCCAGAATGTGGGTATCTCCCAGAGGATATGCCTGGGAGGCCACAATGTCGATGCGGTTGAGGAAAAACACCCCGGCGATTTTGGAGTAGAATCCGGGTTTTTCCCGGCCGCAGATGGATACCGTGCGGATGTCCGAATCGTCTTCCTGAGAGATCTGCCAGATGAACGGCCGGTCACCCAGTTTCCGGAACAATTTGATATGGTCGGCGATATGGATGGCCGGCATATTGAGCAGATAGCGCTTTGAAAGGGCATCCAGCTGTTTTGAGGTGTCTGTTTCCTGCCAGATGTCTCCGAGCAGGTTGGTCACCTCGTCTTTTTTTCGCTGAATCAGGCGCTGGGCTTTTCTGGATGCCAGTTCCCCGGTTTTCAGAATGCGAATGGTTTTCAAAAACAGGTCTTTTATCAGATTTTCCGTCCATTCATTCCAGGCCTTGGGGCCGGTGGCCATGGAGTCCGCCACGGTGAGCAAAAACAGCATGCGCAACAGCCGGATTTTACCCACTTTGTTGGCGGTGTATACAGCGGTTTCTTCATCAAATACATCCCGCCGGGTGGCGGTTTTGGCCAGCAGCAGGTGATGACGGATCAAAAACCGGGCATCGGCCGTTTCAGCCGGTTGAAATCCCAATCGTTCAAGAATGGGCCGGGCGATCCCGGCACCGGTTCTGGAATGCTCTTTTGCGGGATCGGATTTGCCGATATCATGGAGCAGGGCCGTGATCCGCAAAAGGTTTTTGTTTCTGACTTCCTTGTAAACATTGGCATACAGGCTAGTGTTGACATCGGTGCCCGGATCTCTGAAACTGTTGATCACCTGGACACAGCGGATGGAATGCTTGTCCACGGGAAACAGATGATAATGGTTGTATTGAATTTTGTTCCGGATCGCTTTGTATTCCGGAATGATCTGTTCCAGAATGCCGGTGGTCAGCATGACGTTGAGAACGTTGAACTCCCAGAAGGACAGGGCCAGGATCTGTTTGAAGATTTTGATGTTGGCCGGGTCTGATCGGATGTCATCGTCCACCAGATGAAGAAATTCCGATACCACGCGTCTGGCTTCAATGGACAAGGGAGTCCGGCACCGGCCGCTTTCCAGAAAAATTTTGAGCAGCAGTTCCGGGTGCTGGAGAATGACCACCGTATTGGCGAAATACAGCCGGCGTTTGTGGATCATCAGGCCGCTGGTTTTGGTCGGGCGAGGGGTGGCCGGTTCTTTTCTGATACGGCTGCTGGTCATGATGTCTTCAAACGTGATCTGGTTGATCTGCTTGAGAAATTCCATTCTGGCATGCAGATCTCCCAGAAAGATCTCCACATCGGCCCGTCCGCCCTGATTTTTGTAGTTGAGCCGGTCTGCCATTTCGGTCTGATATTCAAAATGAAGGGTGTCGCATTTGCGGTCCGTGATATGGTGAAGCCAGTTTCTGATCCGCCAGATGTAATTCAGGGCTTTATTCAGGGCCCGGTATTCAAAATGGGACAGAAATCCGTAATATTCCAGGTCCCGGCGTTCCTTGATATCGGATTTGATTTTGGCATACCACAGCAGGGTGTGGTAATCCCGTAATCCACCGAATCCGGATTTCAGATCCGGGGTCACCAGAAAGGTGGAATCACCGAAATTTTCCAGTCGCTTGATGCCGTGCTCGAACAGATAATCCAGGGTCTGTTTGTAATGCCGGGTGGAGAGCCGGTGTCTGAATTTCTCCTTGAAACGGGAATAGATCAGAGAATTGCCGCAGATGAACCGGGCATCCAGGACCGTGGTAAGGATATCAAATCGCTCAAATGCCATCTCTATACACTCATCCATGTGGCGCACCGCATAGCCGACCTCGAACCGGGCATCCCACAGCGGGTAGACGAGTTCCTGTACAAAGGCTTCGACCTCCGGCGGCACGGCCTCGTCGAACAGGATCAGCAGATCGATGTCAGAGTGAATGCATTGTTCCTTTCTGCCATATCCGCCCAGAGCGATGACGGCAAACGGCTGTCCGGCGATGACCATTTTCCGGGCCGTAATGCTCTTTTCATACACCGTGAAAACATATTCATCCAGAATCCGGCTCAGGCTGCTCAGAAAGTCCGGCTCACGATCTGCCAGAAAGCGCTGGACCAGCTGTTGCTTTTTATCGACCAGGTTCCGGGCCGGGGTATTTGATATCTGTGTCACGGTTGTCATGGCCTTTATTCTCTAAGCAACGGGCGTGCCAGCCTTTGTCTGGCAACGGATTGTCCTGCCGGTTACCGCGCTTTTCAGATTTTATAAACAAAAAAAATGGGCACTGGATAATAAATAACAAAAATGTTCAATAAAGGTCAAATAAAATTACAATTTTGTTGAGCGTGTCGCAGCGCATTGTGAGTTTTGAGAGATTTTTCTTACCATGATCCGCCGGAAAACAACGGATGAAATACATGCAGCCGGGTAACAGAACGGCCCGGCTGCCAGAGTGAAAAAAAGATTTTTTTCAAAAAAAAGGGTTATTCTTTGTCAATTTTCTCCGGTTCTTTGTCGGCATCTTCCAGGGGTTCTTTTGTGGCTTTTTTGAAATTTTTTATCCCTTTGCCCAGTCCGGCACCGATTTCAGGCAGTTTGCCCGCACCAAAAATGACGAGGATAATGACGAGGATAATTATCAGTTCCGGCATTCCGATTCCACCAATCATGGGACTCTCCTAATTTATTTCATGACTGTCAATATTCATCGATCCTCTTACCACTAAGCCGCATCAGTGTCAATGGTTTAGAATTCATGGACTCAAAATAAAAAACACAACTTTGTAACTTGTTGTCCGATGCTCCGGTTTTTTAATAAATTCCTTGTGAAAAAAAAGGATTTGCTTCATATTTCTCAATTGTATTGAGATTAACTTTTGGATTTTCGGAGAGAATGACCCATGAATGAGAATATGACCCAGGAATTTCAAGGCGCCACCAAATATGTGCTGGACCAGGAACTGGCCGCCATTGTCAATATATCCATGCGGCTGGAAATGCCGCTGCTTCTCAAAGGAGAGCCGGGTACGGGCAAGACCATGCTGGCCTATGCCATTGCCGAAAACCTGGATATGCCCCTGATTGTCCTGAACGTGAAATCCAGCATGAAACTGGTGGAAGCCCTGTATCAGTATGATACCTTGACCCGGCTCAATGATTCCCGGTTCGGGGATTCCAAGCGGGATGTCAGCAATATCGAAGAATACATTACAATGGGCAAAATCGGCCAGGCGTTTGTGGCAGACCAGCGAACCGTGCTGCTCATCGATGAGATCGACAAGGCAGACACGGATTTTCAGGATGACATGCTCGATGTGCTGGATCAGATGCAGTACGATATCATCGAGACCGACCGGATCGTCAAGGCAGCCCACCGACCGGTGATCATCATCACGTCCAATGCCAAAAAAGACCTGTCCGATCCGTTTCTGGGCCGATGTAACTTTCATCATATTGCGTTCCCGGATCCCAAAATGATGCGCAAGATCATCCATGTCCATTTCCCGAATCTGGATGAAAAGCTGGCGGATAACGCCATCAAGGCGTTTTTCAGCATGCGGGATATCGACGGCATTGAAAAGAAACCCGCCACCCGGGAGTTGATCAACTGGATTCGGGCCTTGAACGCGGACCCGGATTTCCGGGTAAAAGACCTGATCAATGGAAAACTGCCGTTCCTCGGTGTGTTGTTCAAAAAAAGCCCGGACTATGAGCGGGCCCAGAACCTGACATCCCGAAGACGTCTGTTTTAAGGCGTATTCCCCATGTTTGTGAAATTTTTCTATACCCTCAAAGAGGTGGGCATCCCTGTGTCGCCCACGGCATTTCTGACGTTGCAGAAAGCGTTGTACAACGGCATGGTGGCCGGTCTGGATGATTTTTATACCTGTGCACGCGCCATTCTGATTAAAAGCGAGCGGTATTTCGACCTGTATGACCAGGTGTTTTCCCATCATTTTGAAGGGGTGCCGCTGCCGGATGACGAAGGGTTTGCGATCGATGAAATCGCCAGAGGGTTGCTGGATGAATGGCTCAAGAACCCTAAAATGGTGGCCGATGCGCTGGGAATTGACGAGGACAAGCTCAATAAAATGACCCCGGATGAACTGATCGAGTATTTCAAGGAACGGCTCAAGGATCAGGACGGACGTCATGACGGCGGCGGTAAATGGATCGGCACCGGTGGATATTCCCCGGTGGGACATTCCGGACATCACCCCGGCGGCATGCGGGTGGGCGGCGTGTCACAAAACAAATCCGCGGTCAAGGTGGCCAACGAACGTCGGTACAAGGATTACTCCACGTCCGGTCCATTGACCCAGGCCAATATCGGTGAAGCCCTGAAACGGCTGCGCAACCTGGTGCCGGCCGGACCCAAAGACCAGGTGAATGTGGATGAGACCATCAGAGAAACCATGCGCAATGCCGGCGAGATCGAGCTGGTGTTCGACCGGGCCCTCAAGGACCGGCTCAAGGTGATTCTGGCCATTGACAACGGTGGATGGTCCATGGATCCGCACATCGATATTGTCCAGACCCTGTTTGATTATGCAAAGGCCCAGTTCAAGGAGATTAAAACCTATTTTTTCCACAACACCATATACGATTATGTGTGGGAGGATCCGGCCCGGTACAAAAAACCCAAAAAAATTGTGGAATTCACCCGGAATGACCCGGATACCCGGCTGGTCATTGTGGGAGATGCCAGTATGGCGCCCTATGAGCTGATGGCCCACGACGGTTCCATTCATATCAGTGAACGCAGCGGCCGGCCCAGTATTCACCAGCTCAGATTTCTGGCGGAGACATTTCCCCATAGCATCTGGCTCAACCCGGTGCCGGAATCCATGTGGGGGTATACGCATACCATCATGACCATCAACACCATATTTCCGATGTTTGAACTGTCTTTGGACGGTCTGGAAAAAGCGGTGACAAAATTGATGGCCAAAGAGTAGAGGGTGCGGGTCAGGTAAAACAGGTGCCGAAAAACCGGTTGGTGTTGTTGAAAATGGTGACGGCCAGGTCTTCGGGATCCTGGTTCCGGACCCGGGCCAGGGTAGTCAGCACGGATCCCACAAAAGCCGGCTCATTGCGGCGGACTTTGTTCTTCTGGGGGGCCGGTGTCAGATAGGGCGCATCCGTTTCAATGAGAATCCGGTCTTCCGGGATCAGGGGCGCCAGTTCCCGCAGATACCCGCCCCGCTTCTGGATCGTCAAAATCCCGGTAATACCGATGTGATACCCCAGATCCAGGTATTTGAACAGTTCCGTGCGGGTGCCGGAAAAACAGTGGACCACGCCTTTTCTGGATCCGGGTCCGTTTGATTTGACGATGTCATAAAACCGGCCGCTGGAATCCCGTTCATGGAAAATCAACGGCAGGTCCAGTTCTCCGGCAATGGCCAGCTGGGCTTTGAGGCACGCTTCCTGATCTTTTTGCGGGGAAAACATGCGGTTGAAATCCAGACCGGTTTCCCCCCAGGCCTTGATACAGTCGTTTTCTTTTGCCAGGCGGATCAGGCCATCCAGGATGTCCGGGCTGCAATGGGCCGCATCATGGGGATGAATGCCCACGGCCGTGATGACATTCTTATGCCGGGCGGCAATACCGACGGCCTTTCGGGCGGTATCCGCATCCACGCCGGCGATGGCCATGGCCCGGACCCCGGTGGTGCGGGCCCGATCGAACATGGCATCCATGTCTTGTTCAAAACAGGGGTCATCAATATGACAATGGGAATCGAATAATATCATAACAGGTATCCTTATGGCTGGTAAATGCAAAGCCTTCACTGTTTGGAAGAAGCCGGGTTACGGGTCCAGTGAAGGCTTGGGTGTAAGAAAAACTGTTTTCAGCACTCCTTGACACAATCCGTATATATCAGTAAATTCGGCCTCAGTCAATCTCAGTCGATCGAAGTGAGGTCAGCTGAGTCAATTCAAACGCGGACGGACGGGAAAGAGAATGAATCTGAACACGGGAAAACAAGCCATCATCCGGCTGTTCAATGTCACCAAACATTTCGGGGAAAAACCGGCATTGCAGAATGTGTCCATGGACATTGAGCCCGGTGAGTTCGTGTTTATCTCCGGACCGTCGGGAGCGGGAAAGTCCACTTTGCTCAAAGTGCTGTATCTGGCGGAAACCTTGTCTGACGGGCAGATTCTCATCGATGGCATGAATCTTTCCAGGATAGCCCCGGCCAGACTGCCGTATCTGCGGCGGCGGTTCGGCATGGTGTTTCAGGATTTCAAGCTGATATCCACCCGTACGGTGTTTGACAATGTGGCCCTGGCCCTGGAAGTGGCCGGAAAAAAGCCGGCGTTTATCAGAAAAAAAGTCATGCATGTGCTGCGGATCACGGGGATGGAAAAAAAAGCCCATGTGCTGCCCCCCACTTTGTCCGGAGGAGAGCAGCAGCGGGTGGCCGTGGCCCGGGCCGTGGCCGGAGACCCGGATATCATTCTGGCGGATGAGCCCACCGGCAGTCTGGATCAGGCATCTGCAAGGCGGGTGCTGGAGATTCTTCTGGCGTATCACAAGAAAGGGGGGACGATTCTGGTGGCCAGCCATCATCTTCAGCAACTGCAGACCCTGGTGACCGGCCGCAGCATTGTGCTGGAGAAAGGCCGGCTGATATCCGCCACCCGCCTGGATCCATACGCCCCGGAAAGCAATGAGGGGCCGTGTATGTCATGATCCGTTATTTTTATAAAGCCCTGGCAGATATCCGATCCAACCGGTTTTTACATCTGATCACCATGGTGACGATTTCTTTGTCCATTCTGATGGTCTCCCTGTTTCTGCTGTTTTTTGAAAACCTGGACCGGCTCATGGACAGCTGGAATCAGGAAGGCCGGGCCATGGTGTATCTGGTACCTGAGTTCTCCACAGACATGCGCCCGGAGGCAGCATCGGCCATCACACAGATGGACGGGGTCGTTCAGGCCACGTTTGTCTCGAAAACCCGGGCGATCGCGCGCCTGAAAGAACAGATGGCCGGGTCCACCCGATTCCTGGATACGCTGACACAAAATCCGCTGCCCCATGCGTTTGAAGTTCACATACAGACCCGGGGCGGATTTGAAGCGGTGGCCGCCGTTGTCGGGCAGATCGAGTCCCTGTCCGTGGTGGAGAGTGTGGAATACGGCCAAAAATGGCTGGCCCGGGTTCTTGATTTCTTTCAATGGGTCCGGGTGACCGGGTATGTCATGTGCGCGCTGTTTTTATTGATCGCTTTTTTTATCACGGCCAGCACGGTACGGCTGGTATTTCATTCCCGGCAGTCGGAAGTGGAGATCATGCGACTGGTGGGGGCGACCGACCGATTTATTAAAATGCCTTTTTATATGACCGGGTTGATACAGGGGGGGGCAGGCGGTATGGCAGGACTGCTGATACTTTTTGCGGCCTATCTGGCCCTGTGCCCGGGCATTTCCCGAAGCATGGGGGATTCGTTTCATCTGGATATCCGGTTTCTGTCTTTTACCGCCATGGGGGGAATCTGGGTTGTCAGTACATTTTTAGGGTGGTTCGGATGTTATCTTTCTTTAAGACAGCTGTTAAAATAAGTCTGGTGTCAGGCTGCCTGATATGCTGTCTGCCGATGGGCCTGCCGGCGGAGTCATCGGATTCCCTGACACGGCAAAAACAGAATATTGAAACCCGTATGCACGGGGAACAGTCCCGTGTCCGAGAGTTCACCCGAAAGGAAACCCGACTGATCCAGGATCTGGATGCAATCGATTACCGCCGGAATCAGGCCCGGAATCGAGTGAATACCCTGTCCTCCCGGATCAGGGAACTGGAGGAAACCATATCTGTCCTCCAGGCGGACCGGCAGGACCTGGCCTGCCGGATCGATGAACGACAGACATATGCGGAAAATCGCCTGGCGGCACTTTACCGGATGCATGCGGCCGGTCGCCTGAACATGATGGCACCGCCTGACACGGTGTTCGATTTTCTGGTCACTCGGCGGGCCATGGAACAGGTGGTGAACGCGGATTATGAAATCATTGACAATTTGAACAAGGACCTGTCGCGAATGCAGGTCCTCGAACCCCAGCTGGCTGAGCAGAAAGCCGCCATGGATAAATTTGAGCAGGATCTGGCCCAAGAGATTCAGATCATGACCCGGACGTCTGAAAAAAAACAAACGATACTGCATGCCATTCAGCATCAGAAAAAAATGGCCCATGCGGCCCTGGCATCCTTGAAAGAATCCGCGGATGCGCTGGAACGTCAGATTGCCGATTTTGAAAAACAGAAAGAATCCGACCCGGGCGTGACCGCATTTTCCCGCCAGAAAGGCCGCCTGATGCCGCCGGTGACAGGAAAAATCATATCCCGGTTTGGGATCAGCCAGTCGGGTAATTACAAATCCTTCACTTTTCAAAGCGGAGTTGATATAAGAGGAGATCTGGGTGACCCGGTCCGGTCGGTTTTCAAGGGCGACATTGTCTTTGCTGAATGGCTGAAAGGGTATGGCAATATGGTGATCATCAACCATGGGGAAAATTATTATACCCTGTATGCCCATTTACAGGAGATGTTCACACAAAAAGGAGATGCCGTGGATGCCGGTGAAGTGATCGCCACCCTGGGGGATACCGGGTCTTTGAAAGGCGTGTGTCTTCATTTTGAAGTCAGGCACCATGGAAAACCGGTAGATCCCTTGAAATGGTTTAAAAAAGGAGCATAAAAAAGTCATGACAATTCGATCGTTATCCTTTTCAAAATGCCTTGGAACCCTATGGGTTCTATGGTTGATATGTCTTTTTGTCCCGCCGGCCCATGCTGAGTCGGAGCCTTCTTATGAGTCACTGAAATTGTTTGTGGCGGTTCTGGAGGAACTGGAAAACAATTATGTGGAGGATGTGGATGCTGAAACGCTGATTCACAATGCCATCAAAGGAATGGTGGAGAATCTGGATCCCCATTCCAGCTTTATGCCGCCCCGGGCGTTTGAAGACCTTCAGGATGACACCAAAGGGGAGTTTTCCGGGATCGGTATTGTGATTACGCTCAAAGACGGGATTCTGACGGTGGTGTCGCCCATCGAGGGAACCCCGGCCTATGATGCCGGGATTTATGCCGGTGATATCATTGTCAAGATCGATGGTGAATCCACCAAAGGCATGGCATTGTGGGAAGCGGTGAACCGGATGCGCGGCCCGCGGCATGAAAAAGTCGTGATCACCATTATCCGGGAGGATGAGCCCGCTCCCCTGGAATTTTCCCTGAAGCGGGATCTGATTCCCATGACCAGCGTCAGATCGTCCCGACTGGCACCTGGATACGGATATATCCGGGTGACCAATTTCCGGATGAATACCCATGAAGAGATGGGACGGCAGCTGGAAGAACTTGAAGCAGATGAATCTCCCCTGAAAGGGCTTGTGATCGATCTGCGGGACAATCCCGGGGGACTGCTGGATCAGGCCATCAAGATGGCGGATCTCTTTTTGAATGCCGGGACGATTGTTTCCATTAAAGGGCGGGATCAGAAAGAAAACCAGGTCTATCAGGCCCGTCCGGGCCGATCCGATAAAAATTATCCCGTTGTCGTGCTCATCAACGGCGGGTCCGCCTCTGCGTCGGAAATTGTGGCCGGTGCATTGCAGGATCATGCCCGGGCGCTGATTCTGGGAACACCTTCCTTTGGGAAAGGGTCGGTCCAGACGGTTCGTCCCCTGAAGGATGGATATGGTCTCAAATATACCATTGCCCGGTATTACACCCCCAACGGCCGTTCCATCCAGGCCAGAGGCATCCAGCCGGATATCGAGGTGGGATCCGGGGTTCTGGAAGAAACCCGGAAGAAATCATCTGTGTTCGACCGGATGATAAAGGAAAAAGATCTGCATCACAGTCTGGTGCCCGAAGATGCGCAAGACGACTCTTCTGAAGAAACAATTCCGGAGGCATCCGAACAACAGCGTCAGACCAAGGAATCGGCCCAGCTTCTCCAGGATGCTCAGGTGATGCGGGCCTTGGATATTCTGATCAGTTACGGGGTGTTCAGCAATCTCAATGACAAGTAAAAAAACGTCGTCCCGGAAAAAGTCGGGGGCCCAAAAAACAGCCCGGAAAAAAAAGGTCACAACATCCGGAAAAAAGGGTGTCAAGAAAACAAAACCCGATGTGCTGGCTCAATTGAAAAAGATCGGGTTCGGCGTTTTGATACTGGTGACAATCTGCCTTATAGGGGCCATGGTTGCGGATCTGCTGATCCGGAAACCACCCCCCCCGGTGCCCGGAAAAACAGCCGGGCAAACCGCCTCGTCTCCTGGAACAAAAGACGCGCAAAAAAAATCAGTCCCCCGGGAACCCTCTGTCGGGATTTCCAAAGATTCCCGTGGCGCAGACCCTATCTCGCCGCAGTCCGGGATGATGGAAAAAAACGGTCATCCGGTTCTGTATGAAGTGTTCGAGGAAACCAAAGATCCCCCAAGATCTGGCTCCGACTCCCGTCCGCTGGCCGAAAAAGGGGACGGCTTGGTTGATATCGCCCTGATTATCGATGATATCGGATATGATCAAAAGATGGCCATGGACCTGTATGACCTGGAACCCAATATCAGTTTCTCGATTCTTCCCGGGTCTCCCCATGGCCGGGCCATTGCCGGAATGCTCAAGGACAAAGGGGCGCAGATCATGCTTCATCTGCCCATGGAACCGGTCCAGTATCCGGATGTGAATCCCGGACCCGGGGCGTTGCTCACAAGCATGTCTCCGGATGCGCTCATTGCCCAGCTGGAAAAAAATCTGGAGGATGTGCCCGGGGCATCCGGGGTCAACAACCATATGGGATCCCGGCTCACCACGGAAGCCGTTCAGATGTATCAGGTATTTACCATTCTCAAGAAAAGAAATCTGTTTTTCATCGATTCCATAACCGCACCCAGATCCCAGTGCCGGGCAGCGGCCCGCCTGCTTCAGGTTCGTTTCGGTGAACGGGATGTATTTCTGGACAATATCCAGGAGATTGACTATATCACGGGTCAGTTCGCCCAGTTGAAAAAGATTGCACTGAAATACGGGTCTGCCATCGGTATCGGTCATCCCTATCCCGCCACCCTGGAGACCCTGAAAGCGGAACTGCCCAAAATCAAGGGAAAAATCCGGATCGTCCCTGCCAGCCGCATGGTGACGATTCCCGGTTGACCGACAAGGAGAAAAACAATGACGCAGATCTGGAAACAATCTCTTGACCTGGCACCGTTTGCACCGGTCATCGATAAAACCATTGTGGGCCATATGGGCATTGAATTCACTGAATTCGGCCCGGATTTTATCTGTGCCACCCTGCCCGTGGACCACCGTACCATCCAGCCCATGGGGATACTCCACGGCGGCGCGTCCGCGGTGCTGGCCGAAACCCTGGGCAGTGTGGCCTCGTTTCTGGCCCTGGATTCGGATCATTATTCCGTGGGACTTCAGATCACTGCCAATCACCTGAAACAGGTGCGCAAAGGAAAGGTCACCGGCACGGTCCGGCCGGTGCATCTGGGCCGCACCACCCATGTCTGGGATATCACCATTGAAAACGAGGCCGGCGAACCGGTCTGTGTGTCCCGGCTCACCATGGCGGTGATGCCGGTGGCAAAGGTGGAATAGCCGGGAGCTCCGCTGTGCAAGGGAATTCAGGGTCCCGGGCTTCTGTGAGAAGGCTGGCAAACTTTGGTGCAAAGAAGCGTCATTCATGTTCATCGCTGCCATCAATGACTAGTGCCGGGGGGTACCTGTGGGTCGAATCCCATTCTAACGAGGTTGTTACAGGCTTTTGGGCATGCGAAGCGTTAAAAACGGTGAACTGTCTGAGGACATACCTGCCCGCAGTTTTCACCGTTTCGCACAGCAGGCCCTAAAGCCTGTCAACCGAGGCAGAGGGTGAGACCTACAGGTACCCCCCGGCACGGGTCTCTGATCAACATGCCAGGTTCAGGTGCAATGAGTCATATATGCCGGATACCATGGATGCCGGATTGCCATGGATGGTGACATGCGATCCCTCCCGCCTTCTGACGTCATTCAAATCAAGACTTGACAGATCGATGTTTTGTAAGTAAGTTTCACTCACCTTCACCAGAAACAGGGTAAAAAATGGGCAGGCATTATGAATACCCGTGCCAGAACCGGTCCGCCGGGAAAAATCAAGATCATGAGCGCGTTTTCCCGTCTCATGGAAACCAGGGATTTTCAGTCCATCACCACATCGGAAATCGCCGGGAATGCCGGGGTGACCGAAGGGTTGATCTATAAATATTTCACGGACAAAAAAGACCTGCTTCATCAAGTACTGCATCAGCATTTTGCCGCATTCCAGGCCGGAATCGAAACCAATATCGCAGGCAAAGAGACCTGTATCGAGAAGCTGGAAGCCATTGTGTTTGCCAGTCTGGACAGCTATGCCCGCAACCGGGTGCTGGCCCGGATTCTGCTGCTGGAAGTACGCAATTCCCTGTCCTATTTCGAGTCCGGGGCCTATGCCATGGTGAAAACATATGCCCGGACCATTCTGGAGATCATCCGGGAGGGTATGGAAACAGGGGAGCTTCGTCCGGACCTGGATCCTTTTCTGCTGCAGAAGGTCCTTCTCGGGGCCATTGAGCACACCTGTCTCAAACAGGTGATATTTGACAAAAAGATGGATGTGACCGCCGCAGCCGGCGGCATTGTGGACATTGTATTCAACGGAGTGAAACATCATGGATGTCATTGATATTGACGCGATTCTAACGGCCGCTGCCAAAAACAATCAGTCAGCGCTCACGGAGGCGGATGCCAAACAGATTTTTAAGGCTGCAGGCATGCCCGTGGTTGCGGAAATTGCGGTAAAAACCCCGCAAAAGGCAGCGGATGCGGCCTGTGAACTGGGGTTTCCCGTGGTTCTCAAGGGATTTGGTTCAACGATTTTACATAAAACCGAAGCCGGTCTGGTCTGCCCGGGCCTGTCCACGGCAGACCAGGTTCAGGCTGCGGCCCGGAAAATGACCGTCCGGGCCGGCACAAAGCTGGAAGGGTTTCTGGTACAGCCCATGGTCCAGGGAAAACGGGAGCTGGTGGCCGGCATGTTCAGGGATCTCCAGTTCGGACCGGTCATCATGTTCGGTCTGGGCGGTATCTTTACTGAAGCGCTCAAGGCGGTGGTGTTCAAGATCGCACCGTTGACGGATGCAGACATGGACGACATGCTGACGTCCTTTCCCGGTGCGGATCTGCTCAACGAATTCCGGGGAGAATCCGCCTGTGATTTACAGACATTGAAAACGGTTGTAAAAGGGCTTTCAGATCTGGCTCTTTCCCGGCCGGAAATACGGGAAATCGATATCAATCCCTTGATCATTGCACCGGACGGCCGGCCGGTGGCCGTGGACGGCCTGATTGCGCTTCAGCCCCCCCCACAGAGCGAAACGTTCCGGCATCCGGTGGATCTGAAAACCCTGGGCGCCTGTTTCTATCCGGAATCCATCGCGTTTGTGGGGGCATCGGCCACCATCGGCAAATGGGGCCATATGCTGCCGACCAACACCCTGTCCCGGGATTACCAAGGCCGGATCTATCTGGTGAATCCCAAGGGAGAGCCCATCATGGGCCGGCCGGTATTCCGGTCGGTATCAGATATTCCTGAAGATGTGGACCTGGCCGTGGTGACTGTGCCGGCCCGGCACGTCAAGGGGCTGATCCCCGGGCTGGCAGCCAGAAACGTCAAGGGGATGCTGCTGGTCACCTCCGGGTTCCGGGAAGTCGGAGCCCGGGGCGCGGCCCTGGAAAAAGAGGTGGTGGATGCCGCGGCACAAGCCGGGATTCTGGTGCTCGGACCCAACACCATGGGGCTGTGTAACCCCCATGTACAGCTTTACTGCAGTGCGGCCCATGCATATCCGGTTCCCGGATCCACGGCCCTGGTGTGTCAGTCCGGGAATATGGGGACCCAGCTGCTGGCCTTTGCCGAACAGCAGGATATCGGTATCCGGGCCTTTTCCGGATCCGGCAACGAAGCTATGGTCACCATCGAGGATTATATGGAAGCCTTTGAGGCGGATGCGTTGACCCGCACCGTGGTGCTGTATATCGAAAGTGTCAAGGATGGCCGGCGGTTTTTCAACAGTGCCCGGCGGGTGTCGCAGAAAAAACCGGTGGTGGTGCTCAAAGGAGGCCGCACCGAGCAGGGGAAACAGGCGGCTGCCAGCCATACCGGGGCCATGGCTTCGGATGCAAAAGTATTTGACGCCGCCTGCCGCCAGGCCGGTATCATCCAGGTGGATCAGCCCCTGGAGCTGCTGGACCTGTCTGCGGTGTTTTCTTCGTTGCCGCTGCCCCGGGGCAATCGGGTGGCCATCATGACCCTGGGGGGCGGCTGGGGGGTGGTCGCCACCGACCTTTGTGCGGAGCACGGCCTGATCGTACCGCCGCTGCCTGATGAGATTATCGACAGACTGAACAATGTGCTGCCTGATTTCTGGAGCCATGGTAATCCCGTGGATATCGTGGGAGAAGGGAACCCGGATATTTCCAAAAACTGTCTGGAAGAACTGCTCAAATGGGACGGGTGTGATGCGGTCATTCATCTGGGAATTCACGGCAAGCGGGTACTGGTCAACAATATGGCTGAATCTGTTTCCAAAACGGATCCATCGATCACCACAGACCAGGTGGCGGGTTACAAACAGGTGATATTGGAAATCGAAGCGGATTATACCCGGTTCGTGGTACAGATGACCCATAAATACAGCAAGCCGGTGCTAGGGGTGAGCCTGTTGACGGATGGCGCCAGCAAAACCCTTTACCGGTTTGATGACCTGGATTACAAAGGCGTTTTTTTCGCCTCCCCGGAACGGGCCGTAAAATGCCTTTCTGCCATGGTCCGATACCAAAAATGGTGTCATACACAGCAAGGAAAAGATCCGGGTTGAAACTTACCCGGTTTTGTTCTAAAGTATGATATCTAAAAGTGTGAACCCGAAATTTCAGGAGAAACGATCATGCCATCCCAGGTAACCACAGCTACGTTTATGAAAATGAAGCAGCAGGGCAAAAAAATCACCACATTGACCGCATATGACTATCCTTTTGCACGGATACTGGATGAGGCCGGTATCGATTCCATCCTGGTGGGGGATTCTCTGGGCATGGTGATTCAGGGCAGGCAGACGACATTGCCGGTGACCATGGATGAGATGCTGTATCATACCGCCATGGTGGCCCGTGCCTGTCAACGGGCCCTGGTGATCGGGGATATGCCGTTCATGTCCTACCAGGGCGCCTTGAATGACGCGGTTCAGAATGCCGGCCGGTTTTTAAAGGAAGCCGGGGCATCTGCCGTGAAACTGGAGGGCGGGGCGGATGTGTGTCCGGTGATCACGGCACTGGCCAAAGCCGGGATTCCGGTGCAGGCCCATATCGGTCTGACTCCCCAGTCGGTCCACCAGATGGGCGGATTCAGGGTACAGCGGGACAAGGAAAGACTGCTCAAGGACGCAACGGATGTGGAATCAGCCGGGGCGTTTTCCGTGGTGCTGGAAGGGATTCCGTCTCCCATATCGGAAAAGATCACCCAAACCCTGAATATCCCCACCATCGGCATCGGGGCCGGACCCCATTGCGATGGGCAGGTGCTGGTACTCCATGACATGCTGGGGATCAATGACCGGTTTCTGCCCAAATTCGTCAAAAAATATGCCGATCTGGCAGCCGCGGCTGGAAAAGGGGTGACCGATTATATTGAAGAAGTACAGCAGGGCCGGTTTCCATCGGATGAATATGAATACAAATAAAACAAAAAATGGGTTCTGTATCATCGGCTGCGGCCGGGTGGGCATCAACCTGGCGGTGTTTCTGGCCCAGCAGGGATACCGCCCGGCGGCATTTGTCAGCAAAACCCTGGAATCGGCCCAAAAAGCGATGGATTGTGTCCGGGGCGGGGCCGTTTTCACTGATCCGGCTCAAGCGGCCAGAGACTGTAATCTGATTTTTATCACCACACCGGATGTCCGCATTGAACCGGTGTGCGATCAGGTGGCGGCTGCTGAAGGATTTGATGCGAACAGTGTGGTGTTTCATCTGTCCGGGGCGCTGTCATCCGTCATTTTGTCGTCGGCCCGGAAAAAAGGGGCTGCCACCGGCTCCCTTCATCCGCTTCAGTCGTTTGTACCGTATGCACCGGACGCGGCATCGCCGTTTGAAGGGATCCACATGTCCATCGAGGGCACGGATCGGGCCCGGAATTTAGGCCAGCAAATCGTGACCCGATTGAAAGCCCGGCCCGTTACCATTCCCACAGATGCCAAAACCCTGTATCATGCCGCAGCTGTGGTGGCCTCCAATTATCTGGTGACCGTGGAACATGCGGCTTTGACCCTGCTGGGCCGGGCCGGTCTGGAACCGGACCGGGCGTTTGATATCCTGGAACCTCTGATCCAGGGGACCCTGCGCAATATTGCGGCCAGAGGCAGTGTGGACGCCCTGACCGGGCCGGTGGTCCGGGGCGATGAAGCCATCATCGCCCGGCACCTGACAGACATTGATAAAAAAATGCCCCGATATTCAGACCTGTACCGGCTCCTGGGTCAGCACACCCTGGAGATTGCCAGAAAGAGACCGGATTTTCCCGAAGCGGCCGACCCGGGGCTGGTGGATCTGTTAAAAATAAAGTCCGATTGACGTCCTGTTATATTTTGTTCAGTGTCAGCGGGATCTGTCCGGCTTTTTCCAGGGCCTGGTTGGCCTCTTCCAGAGCGGTTTTGCTGGAGATGACGGAAACACCCGCCTGCCGGCCATCCAGATCAAAGTATCTTCGGGCGATGGCCTTGATCCGGTTTTTGTCCAGCTGAAGCAGCTGATCCTTGAACTGCCGGCGAATGTCGTCGGTGAGCCGGGCGATATCCCGGTAGAACGCTTTCATGGCGGCCGGTCCCGGGGTTTCCGGTTTATCGATGTCAGAGCAGACCTGAAGAATCGCTTCCTTGACATCGGTCTGGGTGTAGTCCCCTTTCATGATGTATTCACAGGCTTTGTCATATACATCCAGGGTGCGCGTGATATGAGGATCCCGATAGGAACCGAATGAAAAAATGCCTTCTTCGGAGTTGTAAGTGGCAAATCCGCCATAGGCCCCGCCTTTTTCCCTGATTTCCCGGTGCAGAAACAAGGAGCGCAGAATTTTGCTGATCACGGACAGGCCGGGGGCGTCTTCATGGGTGATACCGACTGTTTTAAACGACTGGCCCACAAACGAGACGGCCGTGTGGGTCATCCATCCGTCCCGGGGGGATTCCGTGTCTCTGGAAATGTCCGGGGTGAAAAATGCCGGTCTGGATCCGTCCGGCAACGCGGTCAGCATCTGTCCGATGGCCTGATCCGCCTGACGGATGGCATCCGGATGTCCGATGACGGCCGGTTTGAAATTGTCCTTGCGTAACATGGCTTCTGCCATGGCACCCAGGTCTGCTGACAGACTTGCCAGTGCCGGCTGCGCCGTGTCCGGATCTGTCACATTCCGTGTAATCTGCTTGATGGTCCGGTACTGGGCGATGCCGTGCCAGATTTCATTGATGTGGGATGCCATGGACAGATGCCGGGAGGACAGTGAAATGGCATACCGGTGGCCGGTGGCGACAATGGCGGATTCCATGCCGGCCCGGTACTGGAGCAGCAGGTTTCTCAACCGCTCCAGATCCGTGAACCCATAAGTCAGAACAAACTCCTTGACGATGTCCAACAGATGGGTGACGTTCCGGTCCAGCGCTTTTCCCTGAAGCGCCAGAAACACATGGGAATCCGCTTCCTTGTCAAAATACGAACCGGAAAAAGGAGACAGGGTCACCCCGCCGGTGTACCGGTCTATTTTTTCCGCCATCTGAAAATAGGATTGATCGGCAGTTCCGCTGTGGGTAAAGGCCTGGCAGAAAAAAGGCACCAGGGGAAACAACGATGACGCCACATGACCGGCCCCCATCGGACAGGTGAAATACAGAATGCCGGACGTGGCTTTGTCATAACCGGCGGAATGCGTCACCCGGTCCAGGTGATCCGGCGTGATGATCTCGATTTCCGGGGGCACATCCGTCAGCTCCAGTGTGGGAAGCACAGACAGGTCTTCCTGCTGTTCCTGTAAGTGTTCAAGCTCACGGGCATCCTGTCGGATTTTTTCCAGATCGTTTTCTGACAGGCCCTGGTATGTTTTTTTCAATTCTTCTTTGATCTGCGCTTCAGTGGTTGATTCCAGATCCGGATCAGGGGCCAGGGTGAACAACACCCGGTGGGGGTTGTCAATAAAATGGGTTTTCAGTTTTTCTTCGAGAAATCCGCCTTTGGCAAGGGCCTGTTTCAGCCGTTCCAGATCGGTGTCAATGTTGATGCATGATACCGGATCCCCTTCATGGATCAGGGTGCCGGCAATGGAAAGCAGCAGCTTGATGCCATAGGGATACGGGGTGTTGGTGATCTCTTTTCGATAAAATTCGATCTGATGGATGGCGGATTCAACCAGATCCGGATCGATCCCTTTTTCCACCAGGGTTTCAAGGGTTGAAAAAACAATGGATTCCACCCGGGGCACGGACGTTTTTTCAATGTCTTTGAGTCCGATGGCAAACATGGCATCCCGGTTGTCGGGTTCAAATCCGGAAGCGTCTGCCAGGGCAGATCCCAGGTTGGAATCGATCAGCGCTTTTCTCAATGGGGATCCGGCGTTGCCTATGAGAATCTGTTCCAGTACAGTGAGTACCAGCACCTCAAACGCGTCTGTGGCATCGCAGGTGAGCCAGGCCACACTTCCCTGATATTTTTTGTTCAGTGTGTCGGTTTCGGAATAAGCGTAGTAGTGAGTGTCTTGTCGAGGGGCCTGCCACCGGGGCTGGGCAGGTACCAGAGAATCCACGGCCAGACACTCGAACCGGCACAGCACCTTGTCATGGATGAACGCCAGGGTTTTTTCCAGAGGCAGATCTCCGTATGTGTAGAACTGGGCGTTGGAAGGATGGTAGTACCGGCTGTGAAAAGCCTGGAGATCCTGCCACGTCAGTTGCGGGATCTCCAGGGGATCCCCGCCGGAGTTGTTGCTGTAAGTGGTGTCCGGGTACAGGCTCTGGAGCAGGGCCCGTCCCATGACCTGACTGGGGGAGGACATGGCGCCTTTCATCTCGTTGTACACCACGCCTTTGTATACCAGCCCCTCATCCCGGGATGGGTCCAGGTCCAGGCGACATCCTTCCTGCTTGAAACTCAATTCATCGATTTCAGGAAAAAAGGCGGCATCCAGGTAGACATCCATGAGATTGAAATAATCTTTTTCGTTCTGGGTGGAAAACGGGTACATGGTCCAGTCGGATGCGGTGAACGCGTTCATGAACGTGGACAGACTCCGCTTGATCATGGAAAAAAACGGATCCCGGACATTGAAATTTCGGGATCCGCACAACACGGTATGTTCCAGTATGTGAGCGACCCCTGTGGAGTCGGTGGGAACCGTCCTGAAAATCACGCTGAAGGTGTTTTCTTTGTCCTGGTTGGCGATATGAAAATGCCGGGCCCGGGTTGGGTTATGCACCAGTTGAATCAATGTGGAATCGATGATGGGCAATGGGGTGACGGACTCAATTTCATACTGGTGAATGCGCTGGCCAGGGGTATATGTGTGTCGGGTCATGTAATGGGGGTTCCGGTCGATTAAATGGTTTTGTAGGTGCCGCGGCGGACTCGTTTGATTTTTTCCAGCGAGTCCAGCCGGTAAATGATGTTTCTCAGTTTTTTGTCATCAAAGCCGGTGGCATCCATGATGGTTTTGAAATCAACCCCGTCGGGATATCCGGCAATGATTTCCAGAGTGATGGCAGACGCGCTTTTTCGTTTGCTCGTCTTTTTCCGGGGTGGCCGTTTTGCGGCGGGCTGTTTCTGCTGAATGAGCTGTTCCAGCGTGTCGAGTCTGGCATGAAGGTGATGGATATCCTCTTTTGTGGGCATATCCAATCGCTGCAGCAGGGTTTTGATCGCCCCTTCCCAGTTGGCGCCAAGGTCCACGTTTTTTGACATGACGTATCTCCTGTTTCTAAAGGTTGTGTTTTCACGTAAATATCCTCTTGGACCGGCTGTGCCGGTATTGAATATTACGTCGTATTAACGTATATTGTTTTCTTGTGTCTGTATAAATTACTTCTTGAAATAAAGAAAGTCAAGTAGCAATATGATAAATCCAGTGCAATTGCTCAAAGATAATCAGATTTATGCCGGTAAGGAGTTGGGGCAGAATTTTCTGTCAAACCCGGATACGGCCCGTATGATTGTGGACCGGACCGGTATCGATGGGCATGCAAGGGTGGTGGAAATCGGTCCCGGTTTAGGGGCATTGACCATACCCATTGCAAAAAAAACCCGTCATGTTACCGTCGTGGAAAAGGACCGGCGGCTGATTCCGCTGCTGGAAGAGGTGCTTGAAAATCATGAAATCGACTGGGTCCGGGTGGTGAACCAGGATTTTTTGAAAACCGATATTGCCGCTCTGGCTGAAGAAAAAAAACTGGTGGTCATGGGTAATCTGCCCTACAATGTCTCGTCTCAGATTCTGTTTCAATTGATCCGGACCCGGGATGCCATTGACAAGGCGTTTCTCATGTTTCAAAAGGAACTGGCGGATCGGATTCTGGCAATGCCGGGCAACAAAGCCTATTCGCGTTTGTCTGCAGTTTCCCGGTATGCCGCGGATATCCGGCGGGTGGTGGATATCGGTCCGGGTGCTTTTTTCCCGAAACCGGCCGTGGATTCCACGGTGCTGGTATTTGATTTTTTTCCCTCCCGGCCGTTTTCCCGGGATATGGAACAACGGTTGTTTACCGTGATCAAGGCGGCATTTTCAAAACGTCGCAAGTCATTGAAAAACGCGTTGGTCGGCCCGGATCTGGGCCTGGACAAACCCACGATTACACAAGCGCTGAAAAGTGCGGGCATCGCGCCGGAACGGCGGGCCGAAACCCTGGATGTGCCGGAATTCGAGAGATTGACCCGTGCCGTTGATCCGTTTTTAAACGAGTGAAGAGAACATGAGAATTTGGATGGTGAAAACCGACTCAATATAGAAAGGAAAATCGATGATCAGAGCCAATGAAAACTATCAGAAACTGAAAGCGTCCTATCTTTTTTCAGATATCGCCCGGCGCGTGGATCAGTTTCAAAAAAAGAATCCAGATACCCGGGTCATTCGTCTGGGTATCGGAGATGTGACAAGAGCACTGCCGCCTGCGGTGATCGACGCGTTTCACAGGGGTGTGGATGACATGGCAAATGACGTCACTTTCCGGGGATACGGCCCGGAACAGGGGTATGCGTTTTTACGTGATAAAATTGCGGCCCATGATTACCAGGCCCGGGGAGCGGAAGTGTCAGCCGATGAAATATTCGTGAGCGACGGGGCCAAATGCGATACCGGCAATTTTCAGGAGCTGTTTGCTTCTGACATCCGGATCGCCATTCCGGATCCGGTGTATCCGGTGTACCTGGATACCAATGTCATGGCCGGCAGAACCGGGGAATTGGTGGATGGCCGGTACGAAAACATTGTCTACCTGGATTGTGTCAAAGAAAACCGGTTTCTTCCGCAGCTGCCAAAAACCCCGGTGGACCTGATCTATCTGTGTTTTCCCAACAATCCTACCGGTACCTGTGCCACGAAACAGGATCTGGCGCAATGGGTGGAGTATGCCAGAGAGAACCAGGCATTGATATTGTATGATGCCGCCTATGAGGCTTTTATACGAAACCCGTCTCTTCCCAGAAGCATCTACGAAATCAAAGGCGCCCGGGAAGTGGCGGTGGAGTTCCGAAGTTTTTCCAAAACCGCCGGATTCACCGGCACCCGCTGCGGGTTTACCGTGGTTCCCAGAGACTGCTCGATATTTCTGAGCAATGGGGATGCGGTGTCTCTGCACGGGCTGTGGAACCGTCGCCAGAGCACCAAGTTCAACGGCGTGTCCTACCCGGTGCAGAGGGCCGCGGAAGCCGTGTATTCACCCGAAGGACAGGCCCAGATCAGTGAACTGACCGCCGGTTACCTGGACAATGCCGATATCATCGGTAAAACCATGGCAAACCTGGGATTCGACTATGTGGGCGGGGACAATTCCCCCTATATCTGGGTGGACGGCCAGGGCCGGGACTCCTGGGAATTTTTTGACCTGCTGCTACAGAACGCCGGGGTTGTCTGCACCCCTGGCGGGGGATTCGGGCGATGCGGCAACCCGT
This sequence comes from Desulfotignum sp., assembly GCA_011389555.1. Lineage (GTDB taxonomy): Bacteria > Desulfobacterota > Desulfobacteria > Desulfobacterales > Desulfobacteraceae > Desulfotignum. Next base: position 26,291 of record JAABUD010000302.1, read on the forward strand.
ATATCCGGATATCCGCGTTTAACAGCCGCGACAATGTGGTCGACGCCATGGAGCGGCTGAAAGAGGCATTGAAATGAGTCATTTCTTCAAAGTGAAAACCCTGGATGACGTGCTGTCCATGACTCGGCAGTTCGGTCCGACCGATTCCGAAACCGTTGATATCCGTTCGGCTTTTTCCAGAATCCTGGCACAGGATGTGAGGACGTCCGGGGATATGCCCGGGTTCCGGCGGGCCACCATGGACGGGTTTGCCGTCCATGCATCCGCTACGTTCGGGGCATCGGAATCCACGCCGGCATGGCTGGAGATCCAGGGGACCGTTCCGATGGGTCAGGTACCGGATTTTGAACTGGCACCGGGGCGGGCCGCCTGGATTTCCACCGGCGGTATGCTGCCCGAGGGGGCGGATGCCGTGGTCATGGTGGAGCATACCCAGACCATTGATGACACATCCGTGGAGATATATAAAAGTGTGGCACCTCTTCAGCATGTGATCGATGCCAATGAGGATTTTTCATCCGGAGACGTGGTTCTGGCGGCCGGCACATTCATCCGTCCCCAGGAAGGCGGGCTGGCAGCCGGGTTGGGGCTCACCACTTTGCCGGTTCACCGGGTGCCGGTGGTGGGTATCATTTCCACGGGAGATGAAATTATTCCCATCGATCAGGAACCGGCCCCGGGCCGAATTCGTGACATCAACTCCTATGCCCTGAGCGGTTTCGTCCAGGAAGCCCATGCCAAAGTCATTTGTTATGGAATTGTGAAAGACGATCCAGACCTGTTGCAGGGGGTTTGTGAAAAAGCCCTGGCCGAAACCGATATGGTGCTCATTTCCGGCGGCAGTTCCGTGGGTACCCGGGATTTTACCGTGGAGGTCCTTTCCTCACTGCCGGACACCCGGATACTGGTGCATGGCATGTCCGTGAGTCCCGGCAAACCCACCATTCTGGCCCAAAGCGGGACCAAACCGGTGTGGGGCCTGCCCGGACAGGTGGTCTCTGCCATGGTGGTGATGAAAATGGTGGTGATACCGTTTCTACACCGGATCCAGGGGTACAGGGAACCCAAACCGCTGGTGAGAGTCCCTGCCAGACTGACCCGGAACGTGGCATCTGCCCAGGGCCGTCGGGATTTTGTCCGGGTGATGCTGGAAACCGGCCCGGAAGGGGTGACGGCAAAGCCGGTTCTCGGCAAATCCGGCCTGATTCGAACCATGGTTCATGCCGACGGCCTTCTGGATATCGGTGAAAATCTGGAGGGTCTGGAGAAAGATATCGTCACCCGGGTGATACTTCTGTAATATGCCAACATAAGGAAACAACAATGACATCCAAACGAAATATCTATCTGGATACCCAGCCCATTGAAACCGCTTTGCAGATTTTGATGGATACGTTCAAAGACCGGGTGACCGAAGTGGAGACCATCGATGTGACCGCCGCCCGGAACCGGGTTCTGGCCGCACCGGCAGTGGCAAAGCTGTCCAGCCCCAATTTTCACGCCGCTGCCATGGATGGGATGGCCGTGGACGCGAAAGACACATTCGGTGCCAGCGAGGATGCGCCCAAAATTCTGGTTCCAGAAGAAACCGGGGTCTGGGTCAATACCGGGCATGCCCTGCCGCCCGGCACCAATGCCGTGATCATGATCGAGCATATCAACATCATCGATGAAAAAACCGTTGAAATAGAAGCCCCGGTGTTTCCCTGGCAGCATGTGCGAAAAATGGGTGAAGATATCGTGGCCACCAAGCTGCTGTTTCCCCGGGGGCATCAGATCAATGCCTATGCCATGGGTGCGTTATTGTCCGGCGGGGTGTTTCAGGTCAAGGTGCATAAAAATCCCCGGGTGCTGATCATTCCCACGGGTTCGGAACTGGTCCAGTGGCATGAGATGTCTCCGGATCAACTGGTTCCGGGACAGGTGATAGAATCCAATTCCACGGTGCTCAAAGCCCTTTGCCGGGACAACGGGGCCGATGCCGATCGCCATCCCATGCTCAAAGATGATCTGGAAACCATCACAGACGCCGTGGCCCAGGCGGTAAAGGGTGATTATGACATGGTGTGCATCATCGGGGGATCTTCGGCGGGTTCTGAAGATTTTGCCCGGCCGGTCATGGCATCTTTGGGCCGTGTCATGGTTCACGGAGTGACCATGATGCCCGGCAAGCCGGTATTGATGGGAGATATCTCCGGCAAACCGGTATTCGGTATCCCCGGATATCCGGTATCGGCCATTGTGGCATTCGAGCAGTTTGTGGGCCCGTTGCTTCGTGCCATGCAGAAGCTGGCGCCCCTGGAATCCCGGACCGAGCCGGTTTCACTGGCCCGGAAAATCGCGTCCAAGCTGGGTCAGGATGAGTTCCTGCGGGTAAAGATCGGGTCGGTGGACGGTCGGCTCATCGCCTCGCAGCTGCCCAGAGGGTCGGGCAGTATCACCACGTTGACCGAAGCCGACGGCATTATCCAGATCCCTAAGGATGTGGAGGGAATTTCCGAAACCGAGACCCCGTCCGCCCGGTTGCTGAAACCGTTGTCCGCCATTGAAAACACCCTGGTGATCACCGGGTCCCATGACAATACCCTGGATCTTCTGGCCGACCAGATGCGGCGGTACCATGACGGTATCCATCTCTCTTCCAGCCATGTGGGAAGCATGGGGGGGATTATGGCGGTTCGGAACAACGCCTGCCACCTGGCCGGTGCCCATCTGCTGGACCCGGACGACGGTTCCTACAATGTCAGTTACATCAAAAAGTATCTGCCCGATGTGCCGGTGCGCCTGGTGAACCTGGTCATGCGGCAGCAGGGATTGATCGTGCCCGGGGGCAATCCGAACAATATCGGGTCGATCACGGATCTCAAAGACAAAAAACTGCGGTTCATCAACCGGCAGGCCGGTTCCGGCACGCGGATCCTTTTTGACTATAAGCTGTCGGATGCCGGCTTGACCCCGGCGGATATCATCGGATATGAAAATGATGAATATACGCATATGTCGGTGGCTGTGGCCGTGTTGTCCGGCCGGGCGGATGCGGGCCTGGGGATTATGGCTGCGTCCCGTGCCCTGGATCTGGATTTTGTTCCCATCGTCACGGAATCCTATGATCTGGTGATACCGGAGCGGTTTTTTGACACACCCAATGTTCAGATTCTGCTGGAGACTATTTCCAGTAATGAATTCAAGGAAAGGATTCTGGCATTGGGGGGATACAGCGTAGAAAAAACCGGGCAGGAAATACCGATCTGAAAAAAAATCGGCGGGTTTATACTCTGGATAAACCCGCCGACCGGATCAAATTGTATGCGATCATGGTCCGAGATCCGTGAATATTACACGGATCGATTTTTGAACTTAGGGATGAAGTTCCACCCGTCTGTTGAGGGAACGACCGAATTCCGTGCCGTTGAGTGCGACCGGTTTGCTGAATCCGAATCCCTTTGTGGTCAGACGGTCACCTGAAACACCTTTGCCTTCAAGGTAGTCAGCCACGGCATTGGCCCGTCTCAAGGACAGACCCATGTTGTATTCCCGGGTGCCGATATTGCAGGTATGACCCTGGAGTTCCACATCCATGCCCGGGTTCTTTTTCATGATGGTAACCACTTCATCGAGCAGATGATAGGCTTCGGGTTTGATCACGGCTTTGTCAAAATCAAACAGGACATTTTCCAGAACCCAGCAACCCACTGAATTCACGCGTGCGCCTGTCGGGGTGCCGGGGCACTGGTCTTGATCATCATAGACACCGTCGCCGTCAGAATCTTTTCTTACCGGTGCGGGTGCGGGCGCAGGGGCGGGTTTGTCTTTGAGAAACACGTTGGATACAAAATCAGCCATACCGGCACTGGTCAAAAGATCATCCGCCGTGCTGAAAAACCCGCAGGCCCCGATTTGGGCAAGTTCTTCAAGCAGCTGACGGCCTTCGGGCGCATTGCCTGCCAGAATCGGGTAGATGCACAGGGAGGATCCATATGCGTCTTTCAGCGCCTGGGCCTGACCCAGCACATCGGTCATGTCTTTACCGTCACTGATCACGATGACGGCATTGTGAACACCGGCCAGGCCTTCCAGATCGGTTTGAGCCGCTGCCAGGGCATTGTCCATGGGGCTGGTCCCGCCCGGTTTGGTCACAAGTCCGAGTCCGTCCGCCATGCCGGCGGTGGCATAGGTATCCATGCCGTAAAATAACCTTGTTTTGTTCCGGCAGACGGAAGGATCATGGCCAAATGTCCGAAGGCCGGCGGTCTGACCCAGTTCCGGAATGGTCATGTTCAGACGTTCGACAACGGTTTTGGCGGTAGCGAACTTGTCGTCATGCCGCATGGAGCTGGAGGCATCCATGATCACCAGAAAATTGTCCACTTTGGATTCCACCTTGTCCAGATCGAACTGGGCCGGGGTGAATGCACCGAAATTTACAGGTTCCTTGGCGGCACATCCGAACAGAAACAAGAAGGCCAGCATGGTTAAAAGAAGTTGAATTCCCCGTTTTGTTTTCATTTTTTTCTCCTTACATGATTGCAGGTTTTGATAAAGACATCATCCACTCTTTTTAGATATATACTCGAATACATGGTGTAAAACCAGTTCGTTTCCAAGTTAAAATCATACAAAAAATCCTGGATGAAATCAACTGAAATATAAATGTGTTTTTTTCAAGGCGTTTTCACTGCCAACTTATCCTTGCAATTTCAGGCGAACAATACTATGTAGAGCGTTGATTTTTCAACGGCTGTTCGAATCGGTGGCCGGTGTCTGCAATTCAGGAAATGGTTGATCATATGGAAATATATCAGGCAGTCATACTGGGTGTTTTACAGGGGTTGACGGAGTTTCTACCGGTGAGCAGTTCCGGTCACCTGGTGCTGGGGCAGCTTTTTTTCGGTATCACGGAATCGTCTCTGGCATTCAATATCAGTGTACATATGGGAACGCTGGGGGCCGTGGTGCTGGTGTATTTTGCCGATATCCGGGGCATGGTGGTGTCCGTGCTGTCCAGTATGGGGAAAATGATCAAACGGCAGCCGGTTGCGATAAAATCGGATGCCCATCTGAAACTGGCCCTGTTCATTGCGGCCGGTTCGGTTCCCACCGCCCTTATCGGCATGGGGTTGAAAAAATTTGAAGCGATTTTGTTTACATCCGGACTTCTGGTGGGGGCCATGCTGATCGTGACCGGAACCATCCTGTGGATATCCCGGGGGTTTTATCGATCCGAAAAGACCGGCGCTTTTCTGGACGTCAAAAGATCCCTGATTATCGGCGTCAGTCAGGGCCTGGCCGTGATTCCGGGGATTTCCAGGGCCGGCACCACCATTGCCTGCGGCATGTTCTGCGGACTCGACCGGCAGACGGCTGCCAAATTTTCCTTTTTGCTGTCCATTCCGGCCATTTTAGGGGCTCAGCTCATCAGTATTCTGGAATCGTTAAAGCAGGGGATTCAGTTTGACGCCGCAATGGTTTATGGTACACTGGTGGCGTTTGTCAGCGGGCTGATGGCACTGAAACTGCTGATAAAACTGGTGCATGCGGGAAAATTTCATCTGTTCGCCCCCTACTGCTGGGCGTTGGGTGTTCTGGTGCTGGTGTTAACCATCGTCTAAGATTGATTTTTAGGAGGAGATACATGGAATCGGGTATTTTCAGAGAATATGATATCCGGGGTGTGGCCGGGGTTGATATTCAGGAAGAAGACGTGAAAAATATCGGCAAAGCCTTTGGAACGCTGATCAACCAAAAGGGTGGACAAAAAGTTTCGGTGGGCCGGGACTGCCGCCTGACATCGGACAGATATGCGGATCTGTTCATACAGGGGGTGTTGTCCACCGGATGTGATGTGGTGGACATCGGCATGTGCCCGACACCGGTGCTGTATTTTTCCATTCATCACCTGGATCTCGGAGGCGGTGCCATGATCACGGCCAGCCATAATCCACCGGAATACAATGGATTCAAACTCATGAACGGCCATGATTCCATCCACAGCCAGGGATTGCAGGAGATCCGGAAGGTCATTGAACGCAGCGCCTATATCACCGGTTCCGGCCGCTTCACCCGGGAGGATGTCCTGACCCCGTATCAAAAATATATCACAGACCACATCACCATCCCCGCCGCCCTTCGTCTGGGCATCGATGCCGGAAACGGCACCGGGGGAATCACGGCATTGCCGGTGTTAAAGGAACTGGGGTGCGAAGTGTATGATCTTTTCTGCGATCCGGACGGACGTTTTCCCAACCATGAGGCAGACCCCACCCAGAAAAAAAATTTAGGCGAGCTCATCGCCCTGGTAAAGGAAAAGAAACTGGATCTGGGAGTGGGATATGACGGGGATGCAGACCGCATCGGCGTGGTGGATAAAAACGGAACTGTGATTTACGGGGATCAGCTCATGGTGATCTATGCCAGGGAGATTCTTTCCCGCAAACCCGGCGCCACCTTCATTTCCGAAGTCAAGTGCTCCATGGTCATGTATGACGATATCCGCCATCACGGGGGCAACGCCATCATGTGGCGCACCGGTCACTCCCTGATCAAGAAGAAGATGAAAGAGGAAAATGCCGAGCTGGCCGGGGAGATGAGCGGGCACATGTTTTTTAAAGACCGGTTTTTCGGGTTTGACGACGCGCTCTACGCCACCTGCCGGCTTCTGGAGATTATGGCCGCCACGGGCAAGGGCGTGGATGAACTGATCCAGGACCTGCCTCAAACCTTTACCACTCCTGAAATCCGGGTGGAATGCCCGGATGAGATCAAGTTCGATGTGGTGGCACAAATCGTGGCCCATTACAAGGCAAAACAGGAGGTGATCGATATTGACGGCATGCGGGCCCTGTATCCCGACGGCTGGGGGCTGGTGCGGGCTTCCAATACCCAGCCGGCGTTGGTGCTGCGGTTCGAGGCACTGACTTCTCCGCGCCTGGACGAGATCCGCCAGGACATTGAAACCACCTTGAAACAGATTATTTCCCGGACAAAATAAAAGCGTACTTTTTATGCAATTATCTTCACAGCAGCAGCAGGCGGTGACCCATACCGGGTCCCCGGCCCTTATTGTGGCCGGGGCCGGTTCCGGCAAGACCCGGACCCTGACCGCCAAATTTTCCCATCTCATCGAACAGGGGTACGATCCCCGGCGGATCCTGGCCATCACCTTTACCAACAAGGCGGCAGAAGAGATGAAATCCCGGCTCATGACCATGACCGGCCGGTCTCCGCAACAGTTCCAGTGGGTGAGAACCTTTCATTCCGCCTGCCTGATGATGCTCAAGCAGCACTGCACCCGCCTGGGGTACGTGCCGCCGGTTCAGGTGCTTTCCGTGTACCAGCAGGGCAAGCTGGTCAAGGAACTGTGTGTGGCCAACAACATTGACAAGAAATACGCCCCCCGGATATTGTCGTTTCTGTCCCGGGCCAAAAATTCCGGCAATCCTTTCCAGTTTTTTGACAGAAAACCGGTGTTTTTCAATATCCGCACCGCAGATATTTTCGATCAGTACGAGGAACGTCTCAAACAGATGAACGGGGTGGATTTCGACAATATTCTGCTGAAAACAAGGGATTTGCTGCAAGCGCACGAAGATGTCCGAAAAGACTATCAGTCCTGGTTTTCTTATATCCTGGTGGATGAATACCAGGATACCAACAACCTGCAGGAGGACCTGACCTCGCTGCTGCTGGGAGCCCACCGCAACCTGTTCTGCGTGGGGGATGACTGGCAGGCGGTGTATGGATTCCGGGGGTCCAATGTCAACCATTTTCTGCGGTTTTCCAAAAAATACAGGGATGCGAAAATTTTCCGGCTGGAAGAGAACTTCCGGTCCGCCAATGAGATCGTGCAGGTGGCCAATGACCTGATCGACTACAATCCGGACAAGATGGACAAACACTGCTTTTCCCATAAAAAAGGCGGGGTGGTGGAAATTTACGATTTTCTGTCCGATGCCCATGAAGCCGAGTGGGTGGCCCGACGCGTCAAAGCCATGAACCGCCAGGGGCAGGGCATCGCCTATGACCGCATGGCTGTGGTGTACCGGACCAAGTTCTGCTCTCTGCCTTTTGAAAAGATATTCCGGGCGTTCAGGGTTCCCTACCGGCTCTTGGGGGCCCAGGGATTTTTCGAGCGCATGGAAATCCTGGACATCAATTCCTATCTGAGTGCCGCGTTTTTTCCCAATGACGATCTGTCCTTTGAACGGGTGGTCAACACCCCGAAACGGGGGATCGGGCCGGCCATGGTGAAAAAAATGGCAGCCATGCGAAACACCGGCACCAGTCTCCAGGATGCGGCACGGATCATGGTCAAAGAACGGGTCCTGACCCCGAAGATCCATGAAAACCTGTCCCGGGTCCTGGAGATCCTGGACACCATTCGGGATATGGCGCCGGCCAGGGCCATGGAGGAAGTGATCGAGCACACCGGTTATTATGATTATCTGGAAAAAAAGACCAAAACCAAAGCGGAATGGATCTCCAAAAAAGAGAATATCGAGCAGCTGATCCATACGGCCCGAGCCAAGGCCGATATGCTGGCCTACCTGGAAGAGGCGGCCCTGATCCGGGAGGATAAGGAAGAGGAAGACACCGACTCCGACGGCGTGGCCCTGCTCACCATCCATTCCGCCAAAGGCCTGGAATTTGATACCGTGTTTGTGGTGGGATGTGAGGAACGCCTGTTTCCCCACTGGCGGTCCATCGATGACGGGGACGCGGCCCTGGCTGAAGAGCGCCGCCTGATGTATGTGGCCATGACCCGGGCGGAACGGTTTTTGTATCTCACCCATGTCAATTATCGAAAAGGAGAATTTGCCCTGCCCAGCCGGTTCATCGATCAGATCAGAGAGTGTCTGGATTAGGGTCTGTGTGAATGAATCTTTTCGAAACCATCCGTGCACCCATGGCACGGCTGTCGGTGACGATTTTCCGTAAAGGCAGTCAGGCCATTCCCTCAGATCATAAAGGTGTTTTCGCCACCTTGTTTTTCATCATCTTTTCCACCATCACCGGGGTGGGGATCGTGGTGCCGCTGCTGCCCATCTATGCCTATGATCTGGGTGCCACCGGCGTTTATGTGGCCATGATATTCGGATCTTTTTCCATCTCCAGGGTGTTTCTGCTTCCCTATTTCGGGCGGATGTCCGATCTAAAAGGAAGAAAACCCTTTATTCTGGCCGGATTGATTTCCTATACCCTGATTTCTTTTGCATTCATCTTTTCCGATACTGTGGAGGGATTGATTGTCATCCGGTTTATCCAGGGGGCGGGGTCTGCCATGATCATGCCGGTGGTGCAGGCCTATGTGGGGGAGATCACGCCAAAAGGGTCGGAAGGCTATTCCATGGGACTGTTCAACCTGTCCATGTTTCTGAGCCTGAGCCTGGGCCCTTTTATGGGCGGGGTGATCAATGATATCTGGAACATGAATGCCGCGTTCGTGTGCATGGGGCTGCTGTCGTTTGTCGGTGTGCTGCTGTGTGTGGTTCTGCTGCCGCCTTTGTCCGAGGAACGGCTCCGGTCCGGACACCAGCCTCTCCAGGTTCCCTGGGCACTGGTCATCCGGGATCGGGAGCTGTTTGGCCTGTTTTCGTTCAGATTTGCCTACACCGCCTGCATCGGTGCCATATGGAGTTTTCTGCCTCTGTTCGCAGCCCGGGTGTTCGGTCATTCCGGTGCCGGCATCGGACTGCTGGTGACGCTGGGTGTCTTCATATCCGGGGTGCTGCAGCTGCCCATGGGGTATGCGGCGGACCGCATCAGCCGGCCTGCCATGACGGTTTTCGGCGGGATCGTGGTTACCTTCAGCATGGTGTGGATTTATTTTGCCACCTCGTTTTTCGATCTTCTGGCGGCCGTGTCCCTGTTCGGGGTGGGCGGCGGGATTGCCATGCCGGCCATCACGGCGCTGGCCGTGGTCAAGGGGGAGCAGAAAAAAGCCATGGGCTCGGTCATGGCGATTCTGACGGTGGCCCACAGCTTAGGTATGCTCACCGGATCCTTGGCCGCCGGTCTGGCCATGGATTTTTTCAGTCTCAGGCTGGCGTTTCCTGTGGCCGGTCTGGTCATGGCACTGGGAACCCTGGTGTTTGTCCTGGTGCATTTTTCCGGAGTAATACGGCGGTCTCAGAAAGAACAGAGATAATATTTCGCTGCCCATGGTTTGAAAATTTCAGAAATGTGATACAATTACAGGTTCATTCTGTAGAACAAAACAAAATTTGTGTGTGAAAAAAAAGGGGTATCCAATGAAAAAATTATCTGTTATCACCTGTTCGGCGGTATTGACAGCTCTTATCGCCCTGATGGCAGGCGGATGTGCATCCAGCCGGTCCGGCGAGGTGTATTCCAGGGATCATGCCCGTCAGGCCCAGACCGTGATGCTGGGGACCGTGGAGTCGGTCAAGCATGTCACCATCGAAGGCACCAAAACCCCGGTGGGAACCGCTGCCGGCGGGGTTGCCGGCGGGGTGCTGGGCAGTACGGTGGGCGGCGGGTCCGGTCGGACCGTGGCCACGGTGGTGGGGGCCCTGGCCGGAGCGGCTGCAGGTACGGCCATGGAAGAAGGCATGACCCGGAAGCCCGGGTTGGAGATCGTGGTAACCAAAGACACCGGCACCACCATTGTGGTGGTCCAGGAAGCGGATGTGGAACTGATACCCGGAGACCGGGTCCGGATCATCACCGCGGCAGACGGCACCACCCGGGTGTCCAAATAATTGACATAAAAAAAAAGAGCCAGTAATGAAAAAACAGACCCAGACCAATGACCGGCTGCGCAATATCGCCATCATCGCCCATGTGGACCATGGCAAAACCACCCTGGTGGATGCCATGTTCCGACAGAGCGGGATCTTCAGGGAAGGCCAGGAGGTGGATGAACGCCTCATGGACAGTATGGACCTGGAGCGGGAGCGGGGCATCACCATTGCCGCCAAAAACTGTTCCGTGAAGTGGAAGGATGTGAAAATCAATATCATAGACACCCCGGGGCATGCGGATTTCGGCGGGGAAGTGGAGCGGGCGTTGTCCATGGCGGACAGTGCCATTCTTCTGGTGGATGCATCCGAAGGCCCGTTGCCCCAGACCCGGTTCGTGTTGAAAAAAACCTTTGAGGCGAATCTGCCGGTCATGGTGATCATCAACAAGATCGACCGCAAAGATGCCCGGCCCGATGAAGTGCTGGACATGGTGTATGATCTGTTCATCGATCTGGAGGCCACCGAGGAACAGCTGGACTTCACCTATTTTTATGCCATCGGCCGGGACGGGATCGTCAAACGGGAACTGGATGCGGAGGTGACCCATCTGCATGACCTGTTCGATACCATTGTCAAGCAGATGCCCCCGCCGTCCTATGATCCGGAAGCCCCGTTTCAGATGCTGGTGTCGGATCTCGGGTATTCCGACTATCTGGGACGTCTGGCCATCGGCAAGGTGTTCAACGGATCGGCCGCGTCCAATGAATCGTTGGTGTGCCTGGGGGAAAATGACCACCAGATCCTGTTGAAAGTGACCAAACTTCAGTCCTATAAAGGCATGACCCTGGTGCCGGTGGACCGGGCCGATCCCGGGGATATCGTGGTGCTGTCCGGTATCGAGGATGTCAGGATCGGAGACACCATCTGTACCCGCCAGGCCCCTTGTGCCCTGACCAGGATCACAGTGGACGAGCCCACGGTGTTCATGCAGTTTGCCATCACCAATTCGCCGTTTGCCGGCCGGGAAGGCAAATATGTCCAGTCCAGAAAAATCCGGGAGCGTCTGATCAAAGAAACCCTGAAAAACGTGGCCATCGAGGTGGAAGACAGTACCACGGACGAGAGTTTTGTGGTCAAGGGCCGCGGCGAGCTGCAGCTGGCCATACTCATCGAAACCATGCGCCGGGAGGGGTTTGAACTGTGTGTGAGCCGGCCCAGGGTGATTTATAAGCAGGGTCAGGGGGAGACACTGGAACCGATTGAACAACTGTTTGTGGACTGTGAAGAGGATTTCATGGGAGTGGTGACAGAAAAACTGTCCATCCGCAAAGGCAAAATGACCAACCTGGTGAACAACGGCAAAGGAAGGGTCCGCATCGAGTTTTCCATCCCGTCCCGTTCCCTGATCGGTTACCGGGATGAGTTTCTCACCGACACAAGAGGTACCGGGATCATGAACTCCTATCTGGCCGGATACGAACCGTTCCGGGGGGAATTCCCCGTGCGGTTCAACGGGTCCCTGGTCTCGGACCGGCAGGGCACGGCCGTGCCCTATGCCCTGTTCAACCTGGAACCCCGGGGCCAGCTGTTCATTGCACCCGGCACCCCGGTGTATGAAGGCATGGTCATCGGGGAACACAACCGGGCCACGGATATCGATGTCAATCCCTGCAAAGAGAAAAAACTCACCAACATGCGGGCATCGGGCAAGGATGAAAACGTGGTGTGTACGCCGGTGCGGGAGATGACCCTGGAAAAGGCCATACATTTTATCACGGATGATGAAATGGTGGAGGTGACCCCGGTGTCCATCCGGTTGCGCAAAACGGTTTTGCATTCCCAGAAGCGGCATCTCATTGCCGGAAAACTCAAGAAAAAGGACAGGAAATAGAAACGCCCCGCCCCCTGTGGGAGCCTTGCGCCCGGCCCGAGATTTTTGAATCTGACGGTCCGGTCACAAGGCCCCACAGGGGGCTCGATCCATATCATTGGCGTTCATTCTGTCTGCGATGGTCTGTGGGGGACTGTTTGGGTCGGAAAACAAACAGATCGCATCAGGAATGAATAATCTTGAAATCGCTGCCTTCGGGGTGATCCGCCTGGAAACGGGTCAGCCGGTCTGCCAGTTCTTTGAACCGTTCTTTTCCGGTCAATGACACACAGGCCCGCAACCCTTCGTGGCGGTCGCTGCCCGTGGTGCTCAAAGAGATGGCACTGATGCCGTAATAGAGCAGCTCCTCCACCAGTTCCACGCCGGTGAATCCCGGATAGGAGATGGTGAAATAAAATCCGTCGGCAATGGGCTGGTCATCATCCATGTCATATACGATCTGAAAGCCGTTTTCCGTGAACATCCGCTTCATGGCTGCGGCCCGGTCTCCATATTCCTTTACGTGATCCACAAAATTGAATTCTTTTGAATTGACTGCTTTGAGCAGTCCCAGCAGTCCATACTGGTTGGAGTGGGACACCCCGGAGCTTAAGGCATACATGGCCCCGAAAATATAGGCATACCCGAACCGGTCGCTGCCGAAAAACGGCTTGAGGTTGGTGCCCGTGGAATGGAACAGTTTTTCCGGAATCGCGGACATGCCGATGCGCTGACCGGCCATGGAAAAGGATTTGGAACTGGAGATCAAAAGAATGTAATTGTCGGTGAACTTGGCCACGGACGGAATGAACGGGGGCTGGCCCGGTATGGAATAGTTTTTCCGGAAATCCATACCAAAATAGGCCAGGTCTTCCATGACAATGCAGTCATATTGGGTGGCCAGGGAGCCGATGGTTTCCAGTTCTTTTTCGGTAAAGCAGATCCAGGCCGGATTGTTGGGGTTGGAATACATGATGGCAGCCACATCCCCTTTTTCCAGAAATGATTCCAGCCTGGGCCCCAGCTTGTCTCCCCGGTACTCATACACATCAAAATGGGCATAGGGCAGTCCCAGAACCCGGGCCTGATGCTTGTTCACCGGAAATCCCGGATCGATGAACAAGAGTTTTTCCTTTCCCTGGATCCGCCGGCCGCAGCACATCATGGCCATATAGCATCCCTGCATGGAGCCCACAGTGGGAAAGCAGGATTCCGCCGGGATCTCGATGTCCACAAAGTTTTTCACAAACGCGGAGATTTCGGTTTTCAGCTGGGGAATACCGTCAAAAGGCGGATATTTAGAGCCCACTCCCTGTTTGAGGGCGTGTATTTCCGCATCCACGGCAATCTGTGGGGGAGCCAGGCCCGGTACGCCCATCTCCATGCGGATGAACGAATCGCCTGTGGCGGTTTCAATGTTGTTCACAATCCGGTTCAGTTCCCGGATGGATGCCATTCCAACGGACTCCAGGCCCATGGTATCAATTTCCTGTTTGACAATCTGACGGTTGATCGGGGTTTCCATTCAATTCTCCTGAAAAAAAATCTGATTAAAAAAATAATCAATTATCGACCGGGACGAGTGTACGGCCTTCCCTGTTTTTTTTCAAGAGGTAAATATCCGGGAAAAAAACCTGTTGTAAAGACTTCGCAAAAAAAAGACCGGCAGGTTGGAGAGAGGGGGTCAGGGCTGTTTTCCTGTCATTTTGTCATGGAATCGCCGCACATGGTCGGAGATGATGGCGGATGCGGTGGCACCATTCTTTGCTTTCATGGCGGCAATGATCTTGTCAAAGTCCTGAAGGTTTTCCAGGGTCCGTTCCCGGTTCATCGGCAGGTAATCCTGGTAGTAGCGGTGAATGTTGTCATGGATGCTTTTCTGGATAAACTGGAACACGGGATTCCGGGTCATGGTACCGATATAGGTGTGCAGGGTCTCATCGGTTTTCAGGAAATTTTCCCAGTCCCGGCGTTCAAAACAGCGTCTGGCTTTGGCCTGGAGCCGCTCCAGCTCCTGGATGTCTTCCGAAGTGGCGCGCTGGGTGGCCAGTTCCACCAGACTGCCTTCTATTTTGATCCGGAACTCGGACAGATGTTCCAGCGCCACTTCACCGGACTGGATCAGCAATGCCAGAGATTCCATGAGAGGATCGGTGTCGATCCGCTTGACAATGGCACCGCCGGCAACTCCGAGCTTGATCTCTATAAGCCCTTTCTGTTCCAGGACCCGCAGCGCCTCCCGGAGTGTCCCCCGGCTGGTGTTGAACATCTCCTTGAGGTCCCGCTCTGCCGGCAGCCGGGTTCCCGGGGCCAGTTTCCGGGTCAGAATGGCCTCCTGGATCTGATCCACCACGTCCTGAAAGACCCGGTTCTGTCTGGCGCGTTTAAACATAAAAATCCTGGTGTCCTCACTCCCTGAGTCTTGCAGAAATCCAAAATACCCGTCAACAATGGCACTTGATAATAATGGTTAAACCATTTGATGGTCTTTGTCAATTATTTTCAGGCACAGTGAACATCATGGCATATCGGGCGGTTGGATAATTGCAATGTGCTTGAGTTTTGCACGACTTCATGATAGGGCAGGTATGGTTGAGTATTTCGAAAATCAAGATTTGTAATCATTCAAAACTTGACAGGGTCATTCAACCTTGGGAATGCAGATCAAATGGCTCGACATATTCAGGCAGTTGACCCGAGTCAACAGCCGAAAGGAATGAATCACCATGTATTTACTTGTTAATGTATTGGAGCAGACAGAACACCTCCCTGCCATTCTCGAAAAATTTGCTCGATTGAATATAAAGGGATCGACTGTGATCAACAGCACGGGCATGGGGCGGGTTTTGATGCAGGTCGGGGCGGCTACACCGGGCATCGAAGGGATTAAAAAAACATTGCGGAATATGGAACCATCCAATAAAATGATTTTCACGGTAGTGGGTGACAAAGAAACGCTCGACAAAGCGATAAATACCGTGAAATCGCTTTGTGGAGATCTTACTGAACCGGGAAAAGGGATATTGTTTGCACTTCCTTTGAGTTTTGTCGATGGATTGTCGGAAGGGTAATATCGGGCAGAAAAAAAATGATCGGGCATAATCATCGAGAGCATCCAAAAGGATATTTCAACGAAATTTCAAGCAGGCAGAGGAATCGGAACTTATACAATGAAGTTTTTCGGTGAATGTGAACGGCGTTTTCTGCCCGGTGATCTCCGGGGGGTGGTGACCACGTCTTTCTGCCGCTGTTTTTTGACAGGATCTTTTTCTACAAACACCGGGTGTCGGGTGAACGGATCGTGGCCGGTGTGATACATCAGCGTGGAATAAGTGGACGGGGTGGGGGTGAAAATCTGGACCTGCTCGGGCGTGATTCTCAGTTTGTCCGTGGTAAAACGTTTCAGTGCGGTCATGTCGCTCTGGGTGCATCCGGGATGGGCCGCCATCAGGTAATACGTTAAAAACTGGGGTTTGCCGCAATCGGCGGACAATTTGTCAAACGCGGATTTAAAGGCCAGCAGATCGTCAATGGTCGGTTTGCCCATGTGATGTAACACATGTTTTTCACAGTGTTCCGGTGCCACTTTGAGCTGGCCGGACACATGGTCTTTGACCAGTTTTTTCAGAAACGCCATGCCATGTTTTTTGTCCTGAAGAATCAGATCGTACCGGAGTCCGGAGGTGATAAACACTTTTTTGATGCCGGGCAGGGCGCACAGTTTTTCCAGCAGATCCAGGTATCGGGAATGGTCCGGCCGCAAAATGTGGCAGATGTCGGGGAACAGGCAGCTTTTGTCCTGGCAGGCCCCTTTGGATGCTTTTTTCGGGCACTCATACCCGTACATGTTGGCGGTGGGGCCGCCCAGATCCATGATGTTTCCCTTGAAATCCGGATGGGCCGTAAACTGCCGGGCCTGCCGAAGAATGGATGCCGGGCTCCGGGACTGCACGGTCCGGCCCTGGTGGACCGTGATGGCGCAGAATCGGCATTCCCCGTAGCAGCCGTAATGGGTGGGGATGGCAAACCGGATGGTGTCCAGGGCCCGGACCGGTCCCATGGCTTTGTAAAAAGGGTGGACATCCTGTTCATATGGAAGATCGTGGATTTCGTCCATCTGGGCCGTGGTGGAAACAGGTGCCGGTGGATTCAGCACCAGGTACCGGTCCTGGTGGGCCTGACACAGCTGTTGCCCTGTGACCGGATCGGTGTTGCGGTAAAATGTGGTGAATGCATCCGTGCAGGCCTGGCTGTTTTTGGCAACCGTGTCAAAACAAGGCAGTTCCATTCCTTTCCGGGTTCCGGAAATATAGGCGATGCCGGGGATGTTTTCCACGGGTTCCCCCTGTTTCAGGGCCTGTGCCAGAAAGCGGATGGTGGTGTGCCCCATACCGAACACCAGGTAATCAGCTTTGGCGTCAAACAGAATGGACCGCCGGATTTTGCCGGACCAGAAATCGTAATGGGCCATGCGCCTCAGGCTGGCTTCGATGCCGCCCAAGACAATGGGGGGCGAGGGTTTGCAGAACCGCCGGATCAGGTTGGCGTAGGCGATCACGGCCCGGTCCGGCCGGCGGTTGTTTGCATGGCCCGGGGTGTAGTCATCGATCTTTCGCCGTTTTTTCAAAGGCGTGTAATTGGCCACCATGGAATCCACAGCCCCGGCCGTGACTCCCCAGAACAAAGACGGGGGACCTAAGCGCAGGATATCCTCCGAAGTGTTCAGGTCGGGCTGGGCAATGATCCCCACCCGGAACCCGTCCTTGAGAAGGATCTTGCCGATGAGGCTGATGCCCATGAAGGGCGAGTCGATATAGGTGTCGCCCGTGACCAGAAGAATGTCCAGCCGGTCCCAGCCCAAAGCAGTCACTTCGGTCATGGTGGTGGGGATAAACATGGACCGTGTCAGTAATCGGAATTCATCGGACGGGTACGATTTCCAGCCAGTATCCATCCGGATCATTGATGAAATAGATACCCATGTCCTTGTTTTCTAGACAGATGCAGTCCATCTGTTTGTGCAGGGCATACGCCGCGTCAAAGTCATCGGTTTTAAAAGCGATGTGAAACTCTTCATCCCCTAAGTCATAAGGGGATGTCTGGGATTTGAGCCAGGTCAGTTCCAGTTTGCAGTGGCTGGCGCCGTCTCCAAGATACACGATGATATAACTGCCGTCATCCGCAGGGGTGCGACGGGTTTCCTTGAGACCCAGTGCTTTTTCATAAAACGCCAGGCTTTTGTCCAGGTCCAGGACATTGATGTTGAAATGGTCGATGGTGAATGTCATTGTTTGTTCCCTTTCGTTATCTGCAAGGTGTTATTTCCATGTAACACCCTTTTTTTGTCTGTTTTATTGAATGTCGGCCGGTCACGAAGTGAAATACTACCGTACAAATATATTTCAGCATTGGGCTCTGTCAATAAAAATATCTCTGACTGATTTTGTGAAAATGTCCGTTTCTCTTTTCCGCGTTCATTGCTATACTGACATCATGAATGGAAAAAGAAAACAACGAAATCATATTTTCCAGAATATCCGGGCGGTTTGCCGGATGACCCGACAAAGCTGGCAGATTCTCCGGGTGATGGCGCTGGCCTGGCTTGTGGCCGGGTTGCCGGCCGATGCGGCCGGGTTTTCAACTACGCCATCGGATTTTCAACAGTTTCAAGCAAAAATCATTGACCATCAAAGCCGGTTGAATCCGAAATTCAAAAAAGTGCCGCGGAAACAAACGTTGTATGTGATCGTGCATACATCGGAACTCGGATTGTCGGCCACCCTGCGGGTCGTGGCCCGGGGCAAGCGGTTGAAAAGCGGCCGCAGCACCCCCGGGGGGCATGCCAATTATGTGATTGCCAGAGATGGCACCACCTACCGGATGGTAAACAAGCGGTTCCGGGCGGACCATGCCGGGTTGTCCATGTGGAACGGCCGGCAGGATATCTCATCGGTTTCCATCGGCATCGAGCTGGTGGGATACCATAACGCGCCGCTGACAGATGCGCAGTATCGGTCCGTGGGGTTGCTCATCAAAATTCTCCAGAAGGTCTACGGCCTGAGTGATCCGGCCGTGCTCACCCACAGTCAGGTCGCGTTCGGCAGGCCCAATCCCTGGTTTTCAAAAGACCACCGGGGCAGAAAACGGTGCGCCAAAAACTTTGATCGTGACCGGGCCGGGCTGGGGCCGACAGTGGATCAGGATCCGGATGTCAGGGCCGGACGGCTCCTGCCGGACCCGTATCTGGCCGATCTGTTCTACGCGCCCGGACCGGCCGTGGCTGCCCGGGTCGCCGCCACCGGTCCGGTTCCGGGCCTGATTTCAAAAGAGCGCACGGCCTGGGCCATTGCCGGCGAGGAATATGATTGTTCGACCACGGTATATGTGCTTCCCAACGGCCGCCGATTGGCGGGGGATCAGATTGCAGATGCCATGGGATGGCATCTGCTGCCGGTCAATACCCGGGTGCTGCTGAATCAGGAAGAACGGCATGCGGAAAACCCAGCCCCGGAAAATCCGATAAAAAGGATCACCGACCGCATGACCGCCTGGTCTCATGCCGGGCCGGCCTATAAATTCGATTCCACCATCTATTTTCTGCCTTTTGGTGCGGTTCAGCCCGGCTCCCGGATTTTCGACTGGGATGATCTGCCGTTGAACACCCGCTTGATTGTGGGGTATCAGGGTCCGTTTGTCATCACCGGAAACAAGACGGCCTACCGGATTGCCGGCCAGAAATACAAAGCACGGACCACCGTGTATTATCTGCCGCCGGGACAGGTGAAAACAGGGGCGGAGATATCGAATTTTGGCCGTCTGCCGAAAGGGACCCAGCTTTACCTGCCCATTGACAGTCTGCCGCCCGGGTAACCGGAAGGATCAGTAGGTGTAGAACAACTGCTGAATGTGAGAAGTGCCGTATTTTTTTGCCAGTGCCAGCATCAGCAGTATCCGGGCTTTGGCAGGATTGAGTTCATCCGATACAATGAATCCCAGTGAATCGTCATCCAGTTCCACATTCCGGCCCACCGTGCCGGTAGGAACCCGGGAACTTCTGACAATGCAGATCCCCTGAGCCGCCTTTTGTGCGGCATTTTTCATGGTGCCCTGATTCATGTTCCCGTTGCCGTCCCCGGCAATGACAATGCCCCTGGCACCGGCAGCCAGGGAAAAATCGATCAGATCCGGGGGCATGTCAACACAGGCATAAAGGATGTCCACCCGGGGCAGCGCAGGATGGGGAGGCTGACAGAACCGGCTGGAAAATTCGCTCAGACAGGTGTGCCGTCGGAAAGGAAATCGAAAATAGGCGGTTTTTCCGTAATTGACGGTTCCCACCAGGCCGTTGACCGGGGACAGAAATGTTTCCACGGATGTAGTATTGGTTTTGGTCAGAGAATGGGCCCCGTGAATCCGGTCGTTCATCACCACCAGGACCCCTCGTTCCCGGGCATCGGGATCGGCTGCCACAGCCACGGCATTGAACAGGTTCAACGGGCCGTCCGCTGAGATGGCGTTGGCCGGCCGCATGGCCCCGGTCAAGATCACCGGCTTGGGACTGTTGACAGCGAGGTTCAGAAAAAATGCGGTTTCTTCCATAGTATCGGTGCCATGGGTGACGACAATGCCGTGAATATCATCTTGTGTCATCAGCTCGTTGATGCGGCAGGTCAGGTGGATCAGGATATCAAAAGACATGTCCTGGGACCCGACATTGGCGATCTGTTCTCCCGAAATTCTGGCCACCTGCTTCAGATCCGGAACCGCATCGATCATATCCTGAACACCCATCTGTCCCGCGCAGTAATCGGATTGGGCCGGGGTCTGGCTGATGCCGGCGATGGTCCCGCCGGTGGCAAGAATCATGACATGGGATTTCATGAAATGTCCCTTCAAAAAACAGGATTTGCGTTCATATCGGTATGCTGCCTGTCAAAAAAAATTCCAGACACTGAATATACCAGACAGATTGGTTTTTTGCCAGGTGTTGATCAGATTCTTACGTAATCAGCTTGAAAAAAAAAGGGTTCATGGATAAGATACCTGAGATGAAAATAATTTCCGGCATATATACTTTTTTTCTGGTGAGCCTGTTTGTGGGAGGTTTCAGCATTCCCCGGGCATGGGTCCAGGAACCGGCCCCGGTCATCGGGCCGGTGTCTGAACCACCGGTGCTGATCCAGGCCCAGATGTGCGAATCCATTGAAAGGTTTCTGCCGGTGAATCCGGCGGTGGTTTTTTCCATTTCTCTGGGACGGATATATTGTTTTACCGCGTTTGATCCGGTGTATGAAGAAACCGTGGTGTATCATCGCTGGTACCGGCAGGATCGGCTGATTTCCAATGCCAGGCTGGTATTGAATCCTCCCAAATGGTCTTCCTTCAGCAGTATGCAGCTTCGAAGCGCGGACAAAGGGCCATGGCGGGTGGAGATTGTCGACGGCCGGGAAAAAGTGTTGAAAACCCTTCGATTCGGTATTTCAGACTGATCTGTGATGGAAAATTTTTTGAATATCGGATGGCAGAACGGGCTGGATATCACCCTGAACACCTATATTCTGTTCCGGCTGTATGTGCTGTTCAGAGGAACCAATGTACTCAGGGTACTGTTCACCATGGTGGTGCTGCTGGTTTTCAGGCAGGTGGCGTTTGCCATGGGGTTGATAATCACCAGCTGGGTGCTTCAGGGCGTGCTTGCCGTGGCCGCCCTGGTGATCATCATCGTATTTCGCAATGAAATTTCATCCGCACTCAAGACCCGGGATCTGAAATATTTTTTCTGGGGGATTCCCCGGCAGCAGATCAAGACCCCGGTCGGTATCATTGTCGACAGTGTGTATGAGATGGCTGGAAAAAAAATCGGCGCCTTGATTGTACTGCCGTTGAGCCGGGGAATGGAAAGCGTTGTTCAAGAAGGGATTGCGTGGCAGGGAAAGCTGTCCAAAGAGATGCTGATCAGCATTTTCTGGCAGGACAACCCGGTCCATGACGGGGCGGTTGTGATCCGGGGGGATCGGATCACGGAGGTCGGTGTGATTCTTCCGCTGTCCAAAAGGACCGATCTGCCTTCCCGTTTCGGAACCCGTCACCGGGCCGCGGTGGGGCTGGCCGAGCAGACTGATGCCCTGGTGATCGTGGTATCAGAGGAACAAGGAAAGATTACCCTGGTCCGGGACAAGCAGATGTACGATATCAATGATGCCGGGGTGCTTGAAAAGATACTGACGCAGCATGCCGGAGGAGACCTGTCCGCCCGGAATGTCAAAAAACAGACCCGGGAACTGGTGGTTGCAGCCGCCGTGTGTCTGGCGTGTGTCACCGGGCTGTGGGTCAGTTTCTCCAGGGGGGTGGAAGCCCTTGCCACCCATGATATCCCCGTTGAATTTGTAAAATCGAACCAGAATCTGGAAGTATTTTCTTCTTCAGCCGGCAGTGTCCGGCTTCTGCTCAGCGGGTCCCGTCCTTTGGTTCGATCGTTGAGACCGGATCGGATCAGTGTGAAGCTGAACCTGGTCAATACTGAACCGGGCGTCAATCAACTGACCGTCGCCCGGGATTCGATTTCATTGCCGCCCGGTATTCAGGTGAAAAATATCGAGCCGTCCATGCTGGAGGTGATGGTGGATGTGCCATTGAAAAAAATATTGCCGGTTCAACCCTACTGGGTGGGGAAACTGCCCCGGGACCGGATCATGACCCGGGTGGCGGTATCACCGGAAACGGTTCCTGTCATCGGTCCGGCCCGGGTTCTCAAAGAAATGAATACGCTGTTTACGGAACCGGTTTCTCTGGATGGCCTGACAGAATCCGGTGCGCTGCGTGCCGGAGTGGCGCTGAACCCTTCCACGCTGCGTCTCGAGGATGAAAAAAACCGGATGGTTCAACTGGATTGCACCATCCAGATACGTGAAAATACCGCCCCTTGAAAATGGGGCCAATCTTTTTAAATGAGGAGAGATTCTATGTTGAAGCTTGGAGAAAAAGGAGCCATTCCCCAGAAAGACAACGAAACCTATGCCATTGCCCCTCACATTCCCTGCGGGGTGGTTACGCCGGATCTGCTGCGGAAAATTGCGGATATATCTGAAAAATACCAGGCCAAAGCCATAAAAATCACCGGGGCCACCCGGCTGGCTATCGTGGGACTCAAAGAATCCGACATCGATGCGGTCTGGGAAGATCTGGGCATGGAAAAAGGCGCGGCCGTCGGGCTTTGTGTCAGAAGCATACGCACGTGCCCCGGCACCACGTTCTGCAAACTCGGAAAACAGGATGCACTGGGGATCGGGATGAAGCTGGACCAGAAATACCATGCCGCCACATTGCCGGGTAAATTCAAGATGGCGGTATCCGGCTGCAAGCTGAGCTGTTCGGAATCCTGGGTCCGGGATATTGGATTGATCGGGCTTCCGGGCGGGTGGACCCTGACCATCGGCGGAAATGTGGGGATGACCCCCCGGATAGGCAAAGAACTGGTGGCCGAACTGGATGATGATCAGGTGTTGGCGGCCGTGGAAAAAGTGATCGCTGTTTATACGGACCAGGCAAAACCCGGTGAACGCCTGGGGAAAATGATAGAACGACTTGGACTGGATCCGTTCAAAGCGGTTCTGTAAAGAATCGCAGCATCCCTGGCGGATCGATTTCGCCCTGGCGCCGCACGGTAAAGACGAAACGATACGTCGTGCCTGAAACGCCGTGCGGCGCCAATCGTTGATTTATCAACTATTGGCTTTTTTTGAAATTGCATTTTTTTCAGATAAGTCCCGCTCTTCACTTACCAAAACTGCCATTTTTTTGTTATTTTGTGATTTTTTGCTTGACAATGCAATCGATTTGTATCAAAAAAATGGCTATGAAATAGATACAATAAAGCAGTGTTGCCCAGGGTCATTTTATTCGCGTAAACAGGGGAGGGATTGTATGTCATCAAATCAATTTTTTAATCACGAAGGACCGTGGTCGGATGCCACAGAACCGCTGATGTGCACGGATAC
Organism: Desulfotignum sp.; assembly: GCA_011389555.1. GTDB lineage: Bacteria > Desulfobacterota > Desulfobacteria > Desulfobacterales > Desulfobacteraceae > Desulfotignum. The sequence continues at coordinate 49,858 of JAABUD010000302.1, forward strand.
CGGCGATTGGCGAACCAAGCGGCCGGTGGTGGACAAGGAAATGTGTATTTTCTGCGGTTTCTGTGCCATCTACTGCCCGATTCAGGTGATGGAAATGACAGCGGACAGCTGTTTCGAGCCTGATCTGGATTTCTGCAAAGGATGCGGCATCTGCGCAAAAGAATGTCCCAAAGGGGCGATCACCATGGTTTCAGAAGGGGAGTTTGTATCATGAATACCTCTGCAACATCGTCTACTATCAAAGTCATCACCGGAAACGCCGCCGCCGCCATCGGCGCAAAACTGGCCCGGCCCGATGTGGTGGCCGCCTATCCCATTACTCCCCAGACCGAGGTGATCGAACAGATATCGAGCTTTCACGCATCCGGAGAGATGGATTGTGAACTGATCACCGTGGAAGGGGAAAATTCCGCCATGAACGCCGTGATGGCGGCATCTCTGGCAGGCGGCCGGGTATTTACCGCATCCTCTTCCTGGGGGCTGGTGTTCATGTATGATGCTGTTTTGGCTACAGCCGGTGCCAGAGCCCCCGTGGTCATGGTCAATGTGAACCGGGAAACCCCGGGGATTATTGCGGTGTCTTCCGGTCAGCAGGACATGATCTCCACCCGGGACGCGGGCTGGATATTTCTGGTTGCTGAAAACTGCCAGGAGATTCTGGACCTGGTCCTTCAGGCCTACCGCCTGGCCGAGGATTATGATATTCAGGTGCCGGTGATGGTGCATTATGACGGTTTTTTTCTGTCCTATCTGTCCGAAGGCGTGGAAATTCCGGAGCAGGAAACCGTGGATCAGTTTCTGTCGGTACTTGAAACCCAGCCGAAGCGGACCATGCTTCGACCCGGTGAAAAAATGGGCGTGGGAACCCACGGGATTCTGGGCGGGTACATGGAACTGAGGCATAAACACGTGACCGCCATGGAGCGGTCCAAAGCCAAATTCGATGCCATTGATCAGGAATTTGCCGATGTTTTCGGCCGAGCCTATGGCGGGCAGCTGGAAGAGTATCGCACCGAAGATGCGGATATGGTTCTGGTGGGATCCGGTTCCATGTGCGGCACCATCAAGTCGGTCATCGATGAACAGCGAGAAAAAGGCCTGCGCGTCGGGCTGGTGAAGATCCGCATGTACCGTCCTTTTCCCCATCAGGCCCTGGTCAAGGCGCTCAAGGGGAAAAATGCCATCGGCGTGGTGGATCGCAGCCTGGCGTTCGGATTTGACGGCGGTCCCATCTACACGGAGTTGAAAGCATTTGAAACCAAATTGGGTGGGGCGAAACTGGTCAGTTTTATCGATGGCATCGCCAATACCGATATCACCAAAACCAATGTGATACAGATGATCCGGATGACGAAAGATCTGGCGGACGGCAAGGATGTCCCTGAAGTAACCTGGGTGTCGTATCCGGAGGCCAATTCAGACAAAGGGGGAAAATAACATGACTGAGAAAAAGAAAGGCCGGCTGACCAACGTACTGGATTACCTCAAACATGACGACCCGTTTTCAAAAGGGGTGGCGTTCTGCCCGGGGTGCGGTCTGGAACTGCTGTTGCGTTTCATCCCCCGGGTCCTGGGAAATGACATCGTCATTACCGGCACCCCGTCCTGTTCCGCCCCGGTACTGCTGGGTCAGAACAGGCAGTCCTGGCACACCCTGTCTTATTTCGGGACCCTGATGACCGGGGCCGCCGCCAATGCAACGGGCCTGGTGCGTTACTACAAAAAAGCCGGTATCGACAACACGGTGGTGTGTTTCAACGGCGACGGCACGGCCAATGATATTGGATTCGGTAATCTTTCCGGGGCTGCGGAACGCAATGAACCCTTCATCTACATCTGCTATGACAATGAAGGGTATATGAACACCGGTATCCAGAAAAGCGGCACCACCCCTTATGGGGCCACCACCACCACCACCCCCTACGGCACCGTGCACAGGGGAAAGAACCTGCGGCGCATGAACCTGGGGCTGAAAATGGCCATGAACAAGATTCCCTATACTGCCACGGCGACACTCAGTGATCTGGAGGATCTGGCCAAGAAACTGCTCAAGGCGAAAAAAGCCAAGGAGCGGGGATTCTGTTTTCTCCATGTGTTCGCGCCCTGTCCCACCGGCTGGGGAGCGGATCCCGCAAATACGATCGACATCTGCCGGCAGGCGGTGAAATCCAATTATTTTCCGCTGTGGGAGGCGGAAAACGGTAAAATCCGCATGACCAAGACCGTCAAAAAGCCCAAACCCGTGAGCAGTTACACCAAAATGATGAAAAAATTCAACCACATGACTGAAAAGGATATGAAGATCCTTCAGGAAGATGTGGAATATGAATATTGCCTGTTGGGCGGACTGAGCGTGCTGGAAGCGGAATGCCAGCTCCCGGTTTCTGCGGAAGATCAAGGAGAAAAATTATGATGAGTGAAGTCAGATTCCATGGCAGGGGCGGGCAGGGGGTGGTCACCACCTCCAAGATTCTGGCCAATGCATTTGTCAGAACCGGGCAGTTCGGCGCCAGCTTTCCCATGTTCGGATTTGAACGCAGAGGGGCTCCGGTCACGGCATTCGGGCGGTTTTCCGACAAACCGGTGAAAGAGAAAACCCAGATCTACAATCCCAATATCCTGGTGGTGCTGGATCCGTCCCAGAAACATTCTTCCGCCGTGTTTGACGGGCTGTTGCCCGGCGGCATGCTGCTGCTCAACGACAAAAAGAATTCAGGCGATATCCGGCATGAGAATCTGAGAAAACTGGCCGTGGTGGATGCCAACGGCATCGCCCTGGAGGAGATCGGACTGCCCATTCCCAATACTGTGGTGGTAGGCGCGTTTGCAAAAATGTCGGGGCTGCTGGATATCGAACCGGTGCTGGAGGCATTGGCGGATTTTTTTTCCGGCAAAAAACTGGATGCCAACAAGGTGTGTGCAAAAAGAGGGTTTGAAGAGGTAGCGACGGTTGATCTTTAGGCAGCGTGAAACAGGATCAATACAGATGCAAAATAATAAAATAAAGACAAAAAGGAGCTGCTATGCCTAGATGGGGAATGGTAATCGATGTAAAACGGTGTATTGCCTGCTGGGGGTGCACCATCGCGTGCAAGGAAGAACATTTTCTGCCCCCCGGGGTGTTCTTTAACCGGGTGCTGATCGGGGAAACCGGCAAGTTTCCCACCTCGTCCAAGCTGATTTATCCGATCCTGTGCAACCATTGCGAGGACGCGGCCTGTGTGGAGGCATGCCCCACGGGTGCCACTTATGTCCGAGAAGACGGGATCGTGGCCATCGACGAGAGCAAATGCGTGGGATGCCGGGCCTGTATGATCGCGTGTCCGTATCAGCAGCGGACCTATTATGATGAAAAAGTCAAAAGCCGGGAATATTTCCCGGGCCAGGGCAAGACCGAGATGGAAATTATCGGTGAAAAACTGTATCCCTTTACACTCGGGACGGTGATTAAATGCAATTTTTGTTCGGAACGGATCGATGATGGCATGAAAAAAGGCCTGACCCCGGGCAAGGATGAAGACGCAACGCCCGCCTGTGTCAATATCTGTCCGGTAGGTGCCCGGGTGTTTGGAGATCTGGATGATCCCAACAGCGAGATCAACCGGTTGATCATGGAGAAGAAAGGCAAACAACTCAGAAAAGAATTCGGCACTGAACCCGCCGTTTACTATATCGATTAAACAGGAGGCAATATGACCTATAAGACAGATGAAATTTGGGAAGACAAATGGGTAAATACCACCTGTGGCGTCTGCTATTGCGGATGCGGAGCCAAAGTGCGGGTGGTGAACGGGGTGCCGGTGAAAATCGAGGGCATCAAAGAGACCACCATGGGCGGTACCAATGCCGGTCTGTGCGGCAAAGGGGTGGCCGGTCTCATGTACTACCATGACCCCAACCGGATCAAAAAACCGATGCTGCGGACCAATCCGGAAAAAGGGATCGGTGTGGATCCCAAGTGGAAAGAGATTGAATGGGAAGAAGCCTATGACATCATCACCACCAAGATGAAAAAGATCATGGAAGATGATCCCAACAAGATTCTGTTCACCAATCAGACCATGCGGGCTTCGGACGGTCCGCACAACCATCCCTATTTTTATGCCCAGGCGTTCGGGGTCAAGAACAACGGAAATTTTATCATCGGCGGCGGCAGCCTGCACTGCGGCAATGCCTGTCACATGCTGGGGGGCCTGATTCACGGGGCCTGGTCCATTGCGCCGGACTGGCGGTACACCAAATATGTGTTGAAATGGGGCTCCAGCAAGGGCACCGGTTCCGGACATTCCGCCATGACCAATGCCCGGTTGCGGGCCGATGCAGTCCGAAGAGGCAT
>JAABUD010000303.1 GCA_011389555.1 Desulfotignum sp.
CTTCGGGATTTCCGCCAACTTTGTCATCAGCAATTCCGACTGGGATACGGCGGTGAAGAATTTCAAGGACTGCTTTGTGGTGCAGAACGATTTGTGGATCAACGAGACCGACCAGGCCATCGGCGACCTGATCCTGCCGGATGTGTCCTATCTGGAAAAAGACTGCTGGTCCTCGGAGATCGATGCGTTCTTCTTTTCCGGATCGCCTTCTTATGAAGACTGGTATGTGCATCTGCAGAAACCCGTGGCCAAACCCATCGGTGAATCCCGGTTCTTCATGGACGTGTATCTGGAGGTGGCCCACCGGGTGGGCGTGCTGGACAAGTTCAACGCCAAGCTCAACGATTATTACGGCATCAAAGATCCGGACCTGCAGATCAAGCCCGGTGAAAAACTGACCTGGAAAGAGATCGGGGAACGGGTTCTCAGATGGGTGTACGGGCCTGACAAGGAAAAAATCGAAGAACAGGGATACGCCACCTGGCACAAACCCATCGAAGACGTTTACTGGCGGTGGGAGATCGATTCAAGATGTCCGGTGTACATGGAGTATTTGATCCATGACAGGCGCAATATGGAAAAGATCTTTGAGGAAACCGGTTTCGACTACAAAAAACTCGAGATGGATATGGATCAGTATACGCCGCTGCCCTCCTGGTTCTGGCCCGAATCCCACAAAGATCTGGATAATGAATACGATCTGCTGGCGTTCTCTTACCGGGACATTCTGCATACCAACAATACCACGTTCCAGAATCCCTATGTGGATGAAGTGTCCCAGATGTGTCCCTATACCTTTACCATCACGTTGAACACCACCATGGCAAAGGAACGGAAACTCAAGGACGGTGATATCATCTGTATCGAAAACCGATACGGGGTCAAGGAAAAAGGCATTGTCAAAACCATGGAAGCCCAGAGCCCCAAAGTGATCGGAATTGCCGGTCAGGGTGGATTGTGGGCGGATGGACGACCCATTGCCAAAGGCAAAGGGGCCAATTTCTGCAAGCTGCTGCCATCCAAACTCAAATATTTTGATCCGGTGGCCGGTAACATGGAAACCGCGGTTGCTGTCAAGATTTATAAAGTGTAAACGAGGAGGGTATATTCATGAATGAGAATCACCAAAATCTGGTTGAAACCATGTTTCCGTCCGATGGCTCCGGGATCAAACCCTATGAATGGATGATCAGCCCGACCCGCCAGCGGCAGTGGATCGATGACAAAGGCATTTTTCTGTGGCTGGCCTTCTTTTTTTCTGAAATCGGTGCCGGTCTGTATTTCATGTCGCTGTTTTACAGTTTCCGGCCCGGCATTGTAGTGGGCTGGCTCATCACCCTGGTGCTGGGCGGGATCATCCACATGCTGTATCTGGGCAATCCCAAACGGGCCTGGCGGATGATCATGCGGCCCGGCACGTCTGAATTGTCCCGGGGGATATGGATTATCGGCGTGTTTGCCGCGCTGGGATTTCTGCAGATCATCATCCCGGGCGGGTTCAACATGCTATTTAATTTCATCATGGGCATTTTGTGTCTGCTGATCATTTCCCATGGGTTTGCCACCATGAACGTAATCCGGGCCCTGCCGGCCTGGAGTTCCACGATTGTGCTGCCTTTGTCCATCATCTCCGGGGTCTGGGTGGGACATCAACTGCTCCAGCTCATGTTTGCACTCTCGGGAAATGCAGCCGTGGTGTCCGGCATGGAAGTCTGGGCGGCCACGTTCTTTTTGATCTATTTCCTGTGTATCGTACTGTATGCCTTTGGCACATGGCATATGAGCGGGGTTGCCAAGGTGTCCATCCAGAAAATGCTGGAAGGGGATCTCAAACGGGTGACCCTGATCGGTACGGGAGTCTTGGCGGTTGTGCTGCCGTTGATTTTTACGTTGATCATGTGGGGCGGCAGCACCCATGGATTCCTGATTTTTCTGCGCCTTGCGTCTGTTCTGGCGGGGGATCTGGCCATCCGGTACCTGATTATGAAAACGGCGGTGTACAATCCCTTGATTTAACCTCTGTTTTGTCATTTATATTTTGAAAACACAGGCAGTGCGGTGTAACCATTCCGTGCTGTCTGTGTTTTTTATTACATCCTTTCATGAGTTGAAGTTGAAAAAAAAAGAAAAACAATATATGGTCTTTTCAAAAATGAAATGGTGGGTCGGTCTTATACAAGACGATGCGTATCGGGCAACGGTATTATGAGGTCGGCAAAGGATCTTTTTCATCAAAACGGGATACGAAATGACTGATAAAAATCAAACCGAAAGCCCTTTGGATACGGAAGAGCTCAAACCGGTACCTCAGGCCAGGGTCAAATTCGAGGTGTACGGGGAGGAAATGATTGAAAAAGAGGTGAAATCCTCTGGCAACAGTGGCCGGATTTATCTGCCGCCCAACTGGGTGGGTCATACTGTAAAAATCATCAAAGTTGAATAACAGGGAGGATGCTTTGGAAGAACCGATCATCAGAGAAATCCGTCTGGCGGATGCCCAGGCTATCGAAGATATCCGCGCCGCCATCTCACCGCAGGACGCCGATGTCGATTTTCTCAAACTGGTGAAAGCGCAGGTTTCCGATGGAAACGGCACCACCAGCCTGGTGGCCGAATGGAACAAAAAAGTGGTGGGCTACATGATTTCCACCACATTGTATGCAGGTTTCGGTATTCGGAAAAGTGCCTGGATCATGGCCATCGGGGTACATCCGGATTATATGGGCCAGGGTATCGGGCTGGCACTGGCCAACCGGGTCTGTGACATTTACAGGGACAAGGCCGTGTCCTGCATCTATTCATCCGTGATGTGGGATTCCATCGATGTCCTGTCTTTTTTCAAGAAGCTCGGATTCAAACGCAGTGAGTTCATCAACCTGAAAAAAGACCTGTAACCCTAAATTCCCAGATAGGCTTTTTTGATATCCTCGTTGGCCAGTAGATTTTCACCGGTGTCTGTCATGGTAATCTGTCCGGTTTCCATGACGTATCCCCGGTGGGCCGCCTTCAAGGCCAGATTGGCGTTCTGCTCCACAATGAAAATAGTGGTTCTGCTTTCCAGGTTGATCTTTTCAATGATGGAAAAAATCTGCTTGACCACGATAGGGGCCAGGCCCAGGGACGGCTCATCCAGCAGCAGTATCCTGGGCCGGGACATCAACGCCCGGGATATGGCCAGCATCTGCTGTTCGCCACCGCTCAACGTGCCGCCGGCCTGGTTGCGGCGGTTGGCCAGAATGGGAAACAACTCATACACATACTCCAGATCCTGTCCGATCTTGTCCGTGTCCTTGCGCAGAAACGCCCCCATGTCCAGGTTCTCGGCCACTGTCAGGTAGGGGAATATCCGCCGGCCTTCCGGCACCTGGCAGATCCCTTTCTTGACAATGTCATCCGGGGGCAGGTAGGTGATGTCTTCTCCATTGAGTTCAATGGTCCCTTTTTTGGCGGGCACAATACCGGATGTCGTCATCAATGTGGTGGATTTGCCGGCCCCGTTGGCACCGATCAGGGAAATCACCTCCCCTTCCTGCACTTCGATGTCAATGCCCTTGAGCGCATGGATATTGCCGTAATAGGTGTGGATGTTGGTGAGTTTAAGCATCGTCGGATTCTTCTCCCAGATAGGCTTTGATGACGTCGGAATTGTTTTTGATATCTTCGGGGGAGCCTTCGGCGATTTTTTTACCGTAATCCACCACATGGATCTGGTCGGACAGGCTCATGACCAGTTTCATGTCATGCTCGATCAGCAGAATGGTCAGGTTTTCATTGTCCCGCAACCAGAGAATCAGGTCGTCCAGCTCTTTGGTTTCCCGGGGATTCATGCCGGCCGCCGGTTCATCGAGCAGCAGTAAAAAAGGGTCTGTGGCCAGGGCCCGGGCGATTTCCAGACGGCGCTGGGCCCCGTATGGCAGGTTCACTGCCATTTCGTTCACATACTTGTCCAGACCGATTTTTTCCAGGATTTCATAGCTGTCATACACCGCTTTTTTCTCTTCTTCCCGCTGGCTGGGAGGCCGGAGCATGGCCTTGATGATACCGGAAGACAGGCGGCAGTGCCGGCCGATCATCACGTTTTCCAGCACGGTCAT
>JAABUD010000304.1 GCA_011389555.1 Desulfotignum sp.
GTTCCAGTTTTCCAGAACGATCCGGATGATCTCCCCGAACCCCAGGGTCACGATGGCCAGGTAATCCCCTCTGAGCCGCAGCACGGGATATCCCAGCAGCACACCGAACAAGGTGCCCAGCAAAGCGGACAAGGGCAGCACCATCCAGAAGCTGAGCCCGAAATGCAGGTTCAGCAGGGCATAGGCATAGGCCCCCACGGCATAGAACGCCACATATCCCAGATCCAGAAGGCCGGCCAATCCCACCACGATGTTGAGGCCCAGTCCCAGCATGACATACACCAGGGCCGATATCATGATGGAGGTGTGATACATGGGGAAAATAAACGGGTAGGCAATGAAAAAGGCAGCCACCAGTCCGAGAAACGGTCTGCGGAAACGGTCATTTTGCAGAAGCCGGTGGATCAGGGGGGTGTCATCCTCAAAATCCTTCTTCTTGCCGGCTTCGGTACGCCGCAGAAAATAGTTCCACACCAGAGAGGCAAAAAAGGTGAGAATGCCTACCCATAGCAGGTTGAACCATCTGAAAACAATGGTGTCCTGGATCGTGTTGACCTTGATCACCATGATGGGAAAGGTCAGGATCATGAACCAGAAGGCGATGATCAAAGATTGTTTGAGCTGTTGTTTAATCGGCATAAGTTGTCACCTGAATCCAAATTACACTTTCTGGGCATCGTGGCGACCCAGGATGCCGGATGGGCGGAAAATCAGAATTACCACCAGAATGGTAAAAGCAAACACATCCTCGTATTCGCTCCAGAAATACCCGGTAAAAAAGCTTTCCGAAATCCCCAGGACCAGCGATCCCAGCACGGCCCCCGGAATGGAGCCGATCCCGCCCAAAACAGCTGCGATAAAGGCTTTGAGCCCGGCCAGAAATCCGATATAGAAATTGATCTGGCCCACATGGCAGGCAATGAGCACCCCGCCGATGGCTGCCGTGGCAGAGCCCACCACAAATGTGGCGGAGATAACGTTGTTGACATTGATTCCCAGCAGGGCCGCCATGACTTTGTCCTGGGCCGTGGCCCGCATGGCTTTGCCGATCCGGGTGAATTTGATGAGCAGTCCCAGCAGAATCATGACGATCACCGTGGTGATAATGATGGTGATTTCCACGGACGTGATGATGTGGGCAAAGGGCTCCCAGAATTGAAAATCCGGTATCAGGCTCTCGAAAGGCAGATAGTCCGGGGTCTGGGCCAGCATTACGTAGTTTTGCAGAAACAGGCTCATGCCGATGGCCGATATCAACGCGGACAGACGTGGTGCGTTTCGCAACGGTTTGTAGGCGATTTTTTCCACGGTAAACCCATAGGCACAGGAATAGACAATGGCAAACACAAACGCCAGAATGACGATCACCGCCGTGTTCCACCCCCACATTCCCAGAACCGTGGCCACGATCAAAGCGGTCATGGCACCGATCATGTAGATTTCCCCATGGGCGAAATTGATCAGCTGAATGATGCCGTACACCATGGTGTATCCCAGGGCGATCAGGGCGTAAATACTGCCGCGGGTCAAGCCGCCCAGGACCAGTTCAAAAAAATACATGGGGTACATGATAATTTCCCGGAAAGCGAAAAACCCGGCGACCCCGGTGCCGGACAGACCCAGCAATATACTAATCCAACGCATGATGTTTTATCCTGAACGTCTTTGGTTTAAGGCAAACCTGCGGGTAAAAAACAGGAGCACAAATCCTTCGGGATTCGGCTCCTGTTTTTCAAAGATATGAACCGTTAGTTGACCTGCTGGTATTTTCCGTCAATCACGCGGTATACGGAAAAACCCGCGCCGACAATGTCGCCGTTTTTGTCAAATCCGATGGGACCCATGGGAGAATCCACCGTGATGTCGAACATGGCGGCCCGCATGGCTTCATATTCCACGGTGCCGGCTTTTTCAGCGGCGGCTGCCAGGGACTGCATGCAGGTGTACCCGGTAATGAAAAACGTGCCGGGGTCTTCCCCGTATTTTTCCCGGTGTTCTTTGGTCAATGCCTGGTGCATGGGGTTGGAAGAGGTGTCGTTGGGGCCGGTGGCATAGACGCCTTCGGCAAATTCGCCGGCCAGGTTGGGCAGGTTGTCCCCATAGATGCCGTCCGCACCCATGAAAAGTGCATCCAATCGTTTCGTTTTCATCAACTGGATGATTTTGGACGCATCGGAATGATATCCACCCCACATGACGAGTTCCGCACGGGACCGTTTGATTTTAGAGACAATGGCCGAGTAATCCATAGCGCCGGTGGTCACCCCTTCAAACAGGACGATTTCCACATCGCCCATTTTTTCGAAAGCGTCTCTGGCCAGTTCCATCTGCCCTTTACCGTAGTCGCCTTTGTCATGGATCAGGGCCACTTTTTTGACCTTGAGATCGTTTTTCGCAAATTCGGTCATCAACGCGGCCTGGGCACCGTCATTGGAAATGGTTCTGAAGAAATTGGGATGCTCGCCGCTCAGGGTCAGATCGTCATTGGTGGCGGAACTGGAAATGAGAATGATACCGGCATCTTTGTAGATATTGTTGGCAGCGATCGTGGCACCGGAGCAGACATGGCCCACAATCATCTGAGCCCCGTCGGATACCAGTTTGGTGGCCACGTTGACCGCCACTTCCGGTTTACACACATCGTCTCCCAGTATCAGTTCGACCTGCTTGCCAAGGATACCGCCGTCGGCGTTGATGTCTTCAACCGCCATTTCAACGCCTCTGAGCGCGGAAATGCCGTAAGGCGCCAAATCCCCGGAAAGTGCACCGGCATTGGCAACTTTGATTTTGTCACTGGCAAACCCGGGTGCTGCCAGCACCATCATGGACAATGCCCCTACGGCAAGACTCTTGAAAAATGATTTCATGTTCGACTCCCTTTTTGTTTGGATTAATCTTTTTTGTACTTCATGCCTGCACCTATTATCGTAATTTGGCACAGTATATGAAGATGGATGATTTAGTCAAGCCAAAAATCAAATTCCGTGGTTCAGGTAGATCCGGTTGACAACACAGCCTGCCGATGTCCGAAAGGTTCCGCTGGAAAAAAGATTGAGAAACCACGTCAAACCGTGTATGTCTGAAGACGGTATCCATGGCCGGGCAATGGGCCAAAAGGCAAATGATTTTGCAAAGAACGAAAAAACGAGGAACAATGTGTGGGAAAACGTTTGTGAAAACCGATGAAAAACTGGCAGCCCTGCGGCAGAGGATGGCAGAACATCATGTGGACGTACTGGTGGTGCCATCCGCCGATCCCCATCAGAGTGAATATGTCACCGGGCACTGGCAGGCCCGGGCCTGGCTCACCGGGTTTACCGGTTCGGCCGGTGTGGCCGTGGTCACCCGAAACCGGGCCATTTTGTGGACCGATTTCAGATACTGGCTCCAGGCCGCAGCTCAGGTGCAGGGATCGGAATTTGAATTGTTCAAATCCGGAGAGAAAGAGGTGCCCGAATGCCATCTCTGGATATTTGACCACCTGTCTGCCAAAGAGGTGGTGGCTATTGACGGCCGGGTCATCTCACGGACCCGGGAAAAAACGTACCGGCAATTGTGGGACATCCGCGGGATCCGGTTGCGCACCGACCTGGATTTGGTGGGAGATTTGTGGCACGATCGTCCTCCTGTACCGGTTTCAAAGGCCCGGGAGTTTGATGTGCAGTTCGCTGGCCAGTCCCGGGGGGAAAAGATCGCAAAAATCTGGGAAGAGTTGTCACAGGCCGGGGCAAACAGCCATGTCATGACCGGTCTGGAGGACATTGCCTGGACATTCAACCTGCGGGGATCGGATGCCCCCAACAATCCGGTGAACATCGCGTTTGCTCTGTTCATCCGAGAGTCTGTGCGGCTGTTCATGCACCCGGACAAAGTCAGCAAAGACCTGGCTGCAAGCCTGGCGGAGGACGGTGTGACCCTGGCTGGTTATGCCGATATCGATACGGCCCTGGGACAGTTGCCGGATTCTGCCTGTATACTGCTGGATCCGGACATGACGTCTGCGGCCCTGGCGGCCGCCATCCATCCCGGCTGCCGGGTGATTGAAAAAACAGGCCCGGCCGCCCGGCTCAAAGCGGTTAAAAACGATATTCAGATCCGGCACCTGCGAAAGACGGCCGTCAAGGACGGGGTTGCCGTTGTCAGGTTCCTTCACTGGCTGTCGGAACAGGACCCTGACGAGTCATTGACCGAAATCAGTGCCGCACAAAAATTGTTTGAACTGCGCAGGGCCCAGCCCGATTTTGTGGAAAACAGTTTTGATCCCATTATGGCGTTTGGTGCGCATTCCGCCATGTGCCACTATTCCGCCGCCCCTCAGACCGATGTCCGGCTGGAGGACACCGGACTGTTTCTTACCGATTCCGGCGGCAATTATCTTACCGGTACCACGGACATCACCCGCACGTTGTGCCTGGGAACCCCTTCCTTGCAGCAGATCAAAGACTACACCCTGGTGCTCAAAGGTCATATCGCTGTCGCCTGCGCGTGTTTTCCCGAAGGCACCCGGGGGTATCAGATCGATACGCTGGCCCGGCAGTATCTGTGGGCGCAAGGCATGAATTTCGGGCACGGTACGGGTCATGGCGTGGGGTTTTTTCTGTGCGTTCATGAAGGCCCGGCCCGGATCAGTCCTCATCCGGTGGATACGGCCCTGGAAAAAGGCATGCTGATGACCAACGAGCCCGGGGTTTACAGAGAGGGGGAATATGGGATCCGTCTGGAGAACATGGTGCTGGTGACCGGTTCGCGTCAAACCGAATTCGGCCGGTTTCTGGCGTTTGAAAACATGACCTGGTGCCATTTTGAACGGGAACTGATGGACACCTCCCTGCTGACAAAAGCGGAGATCGCCTGGATCGACCAGTATCACCGGCAGGTGTATGATCGGGTATCCCCCCATCTGTCACCCCGGATCGCTGCATGGCTCGAAACCCGGACCGCCCCGCTGGAGTAATCTGGAATATCCCATGGAAAGAATGCTGTGAAACAATTTCTGGTCAATTCCATCGGTCTCCTGGACATCGTCTGCTGGATTCTGGTCGTGGTGTTTTTCTGCACCTGCTCTCTGCTGTTCGGCGGTGATTTCAATCTGTCTTTCATTGCTGCCGGCGGGGTGGTTCTGGTGATGATTCTGATCGGGTTTTCCATCGAGGTCATCATAGAAACACTCAAAAAAGTCAAAGGTCTGGGTACGATAACCGGATTCATCACCAACGGGCCCGAGCTTGTCTGTCTCATCGTCGGCCTGGTGACCGGAGATGTGCTGTTTGCCGCAAGTGCGCCGTTGGGTTCCAACCTGATGAACCCGCTGCTGTTGATTTCGGCCGCGCTGGTGTGCCGGGTGTTTCTAAAAACAATGCAGACCCGCTGGCAGTATACCCTGGCATGTATCTTTCTGACCGCAGGGCTTGCGGTTTCATTTTACACCATTTCCATGGCCCACCACATTCTCTGGGTGTCGGCGGGAATTGTCATCACCGGGATATTGTTTCACAAGCGGCCCCCCGAGCCGGACGAACAGTCCATGGAAGATGTTGAAATCGCCGGATGGTCTATTTTTCCGGCAGTTGTCGTGTTGATTGCCGCCGGGTATTTCCTTGATCCAGTGGTCAGTTTTGCTTCGGAACAAAGCCACGCCCCCAAAGGGGTGATCGGCTTTTTCGTGCTGGCCACCCTGTCAAGCTGGCCGGAGTTTAAAAGCTGTCTGGCCCTTTTGAGCCGGAAAAAATATCTGGCCGCCATCCTCAACATCACGGTGAGCAATATCACCAATATCTGGCTGGCGATGGCAGGCATTGTCACTTATTTGTTCATGACCTGGCCTTGATGCCGTAAAAAAATATCCCCCCAGAGCCAGCACCGGGATGAGCAGCCATTTGAACCTGTGTGTTTTCATGAAGTCATCCCGGTGCTTTTATTCAATGCCCTGTGCAATGCGCATCAGGCAATTTTTCGCAGCACGCCGGATGCCCGGGCACTGTCTTTGAGCTGCTGGTCCAGGCTGGTGGCCAGGCGGGACAACTGGCGGTTGTCTGTGGCCTTTTCTTCTGCCTGGCGATAGATGTCGGATGCCAGCCGGATATCTCTCAGGCGGATGCAGGCGGTTTCTGCCAGAAACAGCAGATCGTCAAAACCGGTCATTTTTTTCCGGGCCGATAACAGAATCCGGCTCAGGTAAGAGGGGTCTTCGGTTTGACCGTATATCAGGTTGAACAGGGCGGCATAGGAAGCCTGATCCGTGCATTGGGCCTCTGCGGCTTCAAACAGGGCAATGGCTTTGTCCTGATCTCCCAGAAGTCTGAGATACGCCCCGCCGACAAACGTGAGGTCATAAGGTGTTTGACAGTGCTGTTCAGCGGTCGCCAGGAGATTTTTTGCCCAGTCTTTGTCATTGAGCTTTTTTGCAACGACAGCTGCCAGTTTCACCCGGTCGCTGTTGTCTGTACTCTGTTTTTCAACATTCTTGTAGATGTCCTTGATCCATGCGTCATCCTTGAGGGTGGCGGCAATGGCATCGGTCAGTTCATCGTAGTAACTGAAAGTGCTGCATTTTTCCAGCAGGTCGGTAAAAATATCTTTTACCCAGGCAGTGTCTTCCAGGTCTTGATGAATGCACACCCCCAGCTTGATGAAATCGTTGAAATTGCGGGTCAGTGTCTGGGCCTGGCGGTAGATTTTGGCCCCGTAATAGGTGTCCCCGGTTTTTTCCACAATTTCATGGGCCAAAGCCCGTTTGGTGGCACAGGTTCGGGTTTCCTGTTCCCGGTTGATGAAATCCGCATACAGGTCCTTGAACGCTTCCCGTTTTTCCAGCTGAAAAGCGATGGCATCGGTCCATTCCTTGTCATCGGTGACGATCTCCTGAATGGCCTTGGCGGTCTTGATGAAATCCGCGTTGCTTTTCACTTCGGTCTGTGCCTGTTTGAGTATCTCCACAGCCGCTTCGGTGTCTTTCAAATCCTTGGCCATGACCACAGCCAGATCCACCAGCTGGCCGCATGCAGGGTTGGTGGCTGCGGCGGTCTGGAAAATTCCGGAAGCAAACGACGCGTCCCCGGTGACGTCAAACGCCTCTTTTCCCAGCTTCAGGTAATCGGAGAATTCCGTATAAACCGACTCCGCCTTTTTGTAGATCGATTTCAGAAAATCTTTATCATCCAGCTTTTCGTTGACGGTCCGGGCGAACTTGACCAGTTCATTGCCCGATTCCAGGGAGGAAAGGGCTTTTTCATAAATCTGCCGGGCCAGGGCCTTGTCCCCTAAATCTTTGACCGCGCCTGCGGCCAGGATGTCGAAATCCTCGGCCTTGGACGCTTTTTCCATAGCACTGGTGTAGACCGATTTGGCCCGGTCCTTGTCCTCGAACATGTCCAGTACCGATTTGGCAAACACCACAAAATCCTCGGTCTTGCTGCATTTGGCAAAGGCTTTTTCAACGGTTTTTTCCGCCAGGTCCGCATCATCGAGCACGTCTGAAATGCTTTTGCTCAGTTCCAGAAAATCAGAGGTTTTCACACATTTGGTGCCGGCGGCGTTGTAGATTTCTGTGGCCGCCTCTTTCTGGCCCATCTCAAGCGCCGCGGCCGCCAGGCCTAAAAAATCCTCAACAGTGGTGCACAGGTTTTTTCCGGCATCCAGGTGGGTGGCGACAGCTTCGTCATCTCCCAGGATATCCAGGCAGGCTTTGGCATAGGTGACGGCATCTTCCCAGGTTTCGGCCCATTCCGCGCCTTCTTCCAGAAGTTCGGCAGCCCATTCCTTGTCATCCAGGCCCTCCGCGATCTCTTTGGCCACGGCAATGTACTCTTCCGGCGCGTCACACTCTTCGGCTTTTTCTTCCAGTTCTTCTTTAAGTCCCATGATGTGTCTCCTTTCAGGATTACAGGTTAAATGGTTTTATTGTGCGGTACGTTTATTTTAAAGGGCTTGTTACACCTCGGGTCAGAGAATCTCATTATAAAAAATCCATATGTATATATGGCATAACTCCCTGTGATGTCAAGAAACTCCGGAGTCAGGACATGGGAGGGGTGAGAAACCGTCCAAAAGACTTTGCGGGGGACGGACCTGTGTAGGGATGGTGTTTGCGGGGGGCGGAACGTTGCCGGGCGGTTTCCTGTGGTCAGAAGACCCGTGCCGGGCGGTGCCTGTGGGTCTCACCCTCTGCTGTGTCTGACAGGGAGTAAGGGCATGCTGCGCTGAACGGCAAAAACTGCGGGCAGGTATGTCCTCAGACAGTTTGCCGTT
>JAABUD010000305.1 GCA_011389555.1 Desulfotignum sp.
CTGGATAATGGTATGAAAGGGGCCATGAAAACAAACGCATTCCAAACCCCCCGGGTGGCCCTGATCTCGTTTTCCCACTTTGTCCATGATCTGTACTCCAGTTTTCTGCCGCCGCTGCTGCCCCTGATCATCGAAAAACTGTCTTTGACCCTGAGCCAGGCCGGGCTTTTGTCCTTTGTCATGCAGATACCGGCCATGCTGAACCCGTTCATCGGATTGTTTGCCGACAACAAAACCGTGGCCCGGTGGCTGGTGATCCTGGCCCCGACCTTCACGGCCCTGCCCATGAGCCTGATCATGGTGGCGCCCTCCTACTCCCTGCTGTTGATACTGCTGTTTTTATCCGGTATTTCCGCAGCCCTGTACCATGTCCCTTCGCCGGTGCTGGTGGCCGGGTATTCCGGTGTTCGAAAGGGCCGGGGCATGAGCCTGTTCATGTCCGGCGGAGAGCTGGCCCGGACCTTAGGGCCCATTGTGGCCGTGGCAGCGCTGGCCTGGCTGGGTGTGGACCGATTCTACCTGATATTTGGCCTGGCCGTGATCACTTCGGTGCTGCTCTGGCTGACCCTGGAATCCCCGCCGGAAAAAACCGGAATCAAACGCACCGGTTCCCTGAAAAAGGCATATGCCGAAATCCGCCATGTGCTGGTGCCCCTGTCCGGCATTCTGGCGGCCCGGGCCGGTATGCATGCATCCATGGGCATCTTTTTAAGTGTCTTCATCAAACAGCAGACCGGCAGCCTCTGGTATGGCGGGGCTGCCCTGGCTCTGTACGAGGCATTCGGCGTGGCCGGGGTGCTGTCCGCCGGGACCCTGTCCGACTGGATGGGCCGCAGAAAAGTGCTGTTCTGTGCCCTGGCCACGGCCCCGGTGGCCCTGCTGCTGTTTGTTCATACCACCGGCTTTTTGAAAATCGGCATGCTGGTGATCACCGGTTTTTCCGTGCTGTCCACCACACCGGTGATGCTGGCCATTGTGCAGGACAATGCTGAAAACCATCCGTCGGCTGCCAACGGCATGTTCATGATGGTCTCGTTTGCCGTCCGGTCCGTTGCCGTATTGCTGGTGGGTGCTGTCGGGGATCTGGCCGGTATGGAAAACATGTTTGTCTTCAGCGCGTTGGCGGGGTTTTTGTCCCTGCCGTTTCTGATCCGGCTGCCGGACAGGAAAAAAGAGATCAACCCAGGAAATTGAGGAGAAAACCATGCTCAAGACCAATGAAAATCAGTTGGTGGAAATGTTTGTTGAATGCCGGCCCGGACCGCCCCGGGTGGGACCGGGCTGGAACGTGGATCACAAAGGCGTCCCGTTTCTGCTGCCCGGCATCGGCGGCATCACCCTGAATGTAGGCGTGGGAGACCCGGCCTTCGGCCTGGCCGGGGACCATATCGAACCCGGCGTGTCGTGCACTGCCAACGCGGACAAACCCAATGACTTTCCCAACAGGTCTTTGCAGTTTCTGTCCTGCGTGGGCAATGACGCCACCATTCTTTCCGGTGAGGCCAAAGGGGAAACCGGTGTGGTGATCGGCCACCATGGCGGATCCGAGCATATCATCGTGGAGTTTGACCGGCAGGTCAAAGAACAGATGAGCTATGACGACCGCATCCGGATCCGGGTCAAAGGCCAGGGCCTGGCTCTGCTTGATTTTCCGGAGATCCGGCTGTTCAACCTGTCTGCCGAACTGCTCCACAACATGCAGATCGCGCCCGACGGCAACGGCGGGCTGCATGTACCGGTGACCACCCGGGTGCCGGCAGTATGCATGGGATCCGGGCTGGGACGGGCCCACGTGGGGGCCGGAGATTATGATGTCATGACCTCGGATCCGGACACGGTGGCCCGGTATCACCTGGACAGAATGCGGTTCGGTGATTTTGTGGCGTTGATGGACCATGACAACGCCTATGGCCGGGCCTATCGAAAAGGGGCGGTCAGCATCGGGATCGTGGTGCACTCCGACTGCCGCCTGGCCGGGCATGGTCCCGGCATCACCACCCTGATGACCTCGCCTTCCGGCCGGATCCGCCCGATGGAAGATCCGGCAGCCAATATTGCGGACCGGCTGGGCATCGGGACCTGTTTGCAAAAAAACGGATAAATGATATAAAGACCCCATGATCGTCAACCCCATATCAAGGATACCGGTGTGATCCGAAAAACCATTCTGCAAAAAGGCCGGGGCAAAACCCGGAAACTGGCCAAGCTCCATTACATTTACGAAAGAGAATCCCGGTATTTCGCCCAGATGTCGGAAACCGCCAAAATCATGGCAGGGGAAGAACTGATGGAACTGGGAGCCAGAGACCTGTCTTATGAGTTCCGGGGCATCCGGTTTACCGCTTCAAAACCGGATTTTTACCGGATCACCTACCAGTCCCGGCTTTTGTCCCGGATATTGATTCCTCTGGTCGCATTTGCCTGCAAAGACAAGGAAACGCTGTACAAAGAAGCCCGAAAAATCCGCTGGGAAGAATTGATGACCCCGAAGCATACCTTTGCCATCATGGCCAATGTATCTGAATCCAGCATCACGCACTCCAATTTTGCCGGACTCCGGGTCAAAGACGCCATTGCCGACTATTTCAGGGACCGCACCAACCGCCGGCCCAATGTGGACGCCAAAAATCCCGGAATCCTGATCAATCTTCATATCCACCGGGATATGGCCACCCTGTCGCTGGATGCGTCCGCAGGTCCCTTGCACAAGCGCGGATATCGGGAGGCCTCCGTGGCCGCACCCATGCAGGAAACCGTGGCCGCGGCCATCCTCCGCAAAAGCGGATGGGACGGCACCCTCCCCTTGTATGACCCGATGTGCGGTTCCGGTACCCTGCTGGCCGAGGCCCTGATGAAGTACTGCCGGATTCCGGCCCAGGTGTTCCGCACCCGGTTCGGATTCGAACGGCTGCCGGATTTCGATTCCCGGCTGTGGGAGGAGGTCAAACAGACGGCTGACCAGAACATCCGCCCGCTGCCCGGGGGGCTCATTGCCGGCAGCGATATTTCTGAACAGGCAGTGGCAGCCGCAAAAATCAATCTCATGGGTCTGCATCACGGCGGCGATGTGACTGTGTCGCAAACCGATTTCCGGGACATTCCCGGCATCGAGGACTGTCTGATTGTCACCAACCCCCCCTATGGCATCCGCATGGGAAAAGACCGGGATATGAAAACATTTTATCAGAATCTGGGCATGTTCCTGCGGGAACGATGCCGCCGGTCCACGGCACTGGTGTATTTTGGCGATCCCAAATATATCAAGCATGTGCCGCTGGCACCCTCCTGGAAAGAGCCCTTGACCATCGGCGGCCTGGACGGGAAACTGGTGAAATATCAACTTTTTTGATCGAGGACAGGCATATGGACAGTTCCTTCAACCAGGAATCAGGCATCAAGATATACCATGAACTCATGGCCAACAAGGTGGGAGACATCCTTCTGGTTTCCAGTCCCTATGATGCGTTCATCATGGAAGAAGAGGGCCGGCTTTCCAACCGGATCATCCATGAATACAAGGGACTGAACCTGTCCAGACCGCCCCGGCTCACCTGGGTATCTTCGGCCGATGACGCGTTTGAACGGCTGGAGGAAAAAAACTTCGACCTGATTCTGGCCATGCCCAGCCTGGACGGCATGGATGTGCAGACATTCGGGGAGAAAGTCAAACAAAAGTATGCAAACCTGCCGTTTTTCATGCTGCTGCACAACACCTGCGACATCAGCCAGTACCTGGTTCTGGAAAACAAAACCGCCATAGACCGGACCTATGTCTGGGGGGGCAATGCCGACCTGCTGCTGGCCATCATCAAAAATTTCGAAGATGAAAAAAATGTGGCATTTGACACACAAAATGCCAATGTCCGGGTCATCATCATGGTGGAGGACTCACCCCATCATTATTCGTCCATTCTGCCGGTGATCTTCAAGCAGATCGTGCTCCAGACCCAGTCTTTGATCGACGAATCCATCAATGAAGAGCACCGGCTCTTGAAAATGCGGGGCCGGCCCAAGGTGCTGCTGGCCCACACCTATGAAGAAGCCATTGCCCTGTATGAAACCTACAAACCCTATGTGCTGTCCATATTTTCCGACATGCGGTTTCCCAGAAACGGAACCGAGGATGAAAACGCGGGGTTTCACCTGTTGAGCCGGATCAAAAAGGAAGTGCCGGATCTGCCTTTGCTGGTGATCAGTACGGAGGAGCGCAGCCGGGACCTGGCCTACCGGATACCGGCGGTGTTCATCAACAAGAATTCCAACAATCTCAATGACCGGATCAAGACCTTTTTTGTGGGATGCCTGGGATTCGGGACGTTTGTGTTCCGGCGGCCCAATGGAGACGAGGTGGCCCGGGCCAGTGATCTGCGGGCCATTGAAAAAGCGCTGCCGGATATTCCGGATGACTCCATTGTGTTTCACGCAAAAAACAATGATTTTTCCCGCTGGCTTCTGGCCCGCAGTGAAATCAGCCTGGCCCTGAGCCTCAAACCCTATGCGGTGGAGGATTTTCCCGATCCCACAACATTGAAGCGGTTTCTTATCGAGAGCATCCGGACCCGTCGCCGGGGGGCCCGCCAGGGCCAGGTCATTGAATTTGATTCCAGACAGTTTGATTCAGACACCGGGTTCATGAAAATCGGCAACGGATCTCTGGGGGGAAAAGCCAGGGGACTGGCGTTCATGGCTTCCCAGATCAAGCAGGATGATGAACTGATCCAAAAATTCCCCGACGTGGATATCCGTATTCCCCAGACCTTTGTGATCGCCACGGAGGGATTCAAAATGTTCATCGATGACAACAACCTGGGACTGCTGCTGGAATCGGGCCAGGATCTGTCCGATGAAATGGTGGTGGACGCATTCATACAGGCCCGGTTTCCGGACTGGCTGAAAAACAATTTACGGGTCTATCTGGAACATGTGAACTATCCCATTGCCGTGCGGTCCTCCTCATTGTTTGAAGATGCCCATTACCAGCCGTTTGCCGGTCTGTATAAAACCTATATGCTGCCCAATACCGACAAAAACCTCGACACACGGCTGGAACGGCTGATCATGGCTGTCAAGCTGGTGTATGCCTCCACTTACATGAAAGCCCCCCGGGCCTATGCCCAAAGCACCATGCACCGGACTGAGGACGAGGAGATGGCAGTCATTCTCCAGCAGCTTACCGGCATTCGGCATAGCAATTATTTCTATCCGTCCATTGCCGGCGTGGCCCAGTCCTATAATTTTTATCCCATCGCCCATCTCAAGGCGGAAGAAGGCATTTCATACATTGCCATGGGACTGGGCAAACTTGTGATGGAAGGCGGCAAGACCCTGCGGTTCTGTCCTAAGTATCCGCAATTTCTGCCCCAGTTTTCCATGGTGGAGGATATTCTGGAAAATTCTCAGAAATATTTTTACGCCCTGAAAATGGACGTGTTCCCTCCCAAAGATCATTTTTTTTCAGATCCGGGAGAAGACCCCACCCTGGCCCGGCTGGATCTCATGGACGCAATGGATCATCCCATTGTCCGGCAGTTGTGCTCCACGTTCCATGTTCAGGACAACCGGATCCGGGATGTGTATTCCAACAAGGGATATCCCGTGCTGACCTTTGCCGGCATCCTGAAGTTCAACAGCTTTCCTCTGGCGGAAATCCTGGCGGAAGTCACCCGGATCGGCAGCCGGTGGATGGGATCGTCCGTGGAGGTGGAATTTGCCGTGAACCTGCCCGCAGACAGCAATCAAAAGCCGGAATTCTCGTTGCTCCAGATCCGGCCCATGGGCCGGTACAAACAGAACCTCACCGTCAAAATCACTGACGCGGATCAGGAAAACGCCTTCTGCTATTCGGTTCATTCCCTGGGCAACGGGGAATACAAGAATATTCACGATCTGATCTATGTGAATCCCGATGGATTCGATCCGGCAAAAACAGTCGAAATCGCCGGGGAAATCAACAAACTCAACGCACTGTTCAATGACAGCCAGAAAAAATATGTGCTCATCGGCCCGGGGCGGTGGGGATCTTCCGACCGGTGGCTGGGTATTCCCGTGGCATGGAACGATATCTCCAATGTCGGGGTCATGGTGGAGACCACCATCGAGAGCATCAAGGCAGACCCGTCCCAGGGATCCCATTTTTTCCAGAACATTACCTCTTTAGGCATTGCCTATATCACTGTTTCGGACAATTCCGAAGACTTTATTGACTATGAATTTTTAGGCCGGCAGGACTGCACCGATGCCACCGCGCACCTGAAACACATCCACTTCAAGGACGGGCTGGATATCCGGGTGGACGGGAAA
Organism: Desulfotignum sp.; assembly: GCA_011389555.1. Taxonomy (GTDB): domain Bacteria; phylum Desulfobacterota; class Desulfobacteria; order Desulfobacterales; family Desulfobacteraceae; genus Desulfotignum. Next base: position 6,301 of record JAABUD010000305.1, read on the forward strand.
AATTCCCGGGCCGCACTGATGCCCCGTGAACCGGCTTCTGACACCGTGCCCATGGCGGATGTACCGGTGATTGATCCAGAGAGTTAACCCGGGTCCGGCCCGGTGTCCGGCCGGTTCTGATCGAACCGGGCAGACCGCCGGACCGGATCTCACACAACATGAGGTTGCATATGATGATCCATTTCAACGACATATCCCGATTGTATGAAGGTGACACCCCGGTGATCACCACCATCGATTCCCATACCGAAGGCGAGGTGACCCGGCTGATCGTCGACGGGATCCAGCCGGTCCCCGGCCGGACCATGATGGAAAAACTGACCCGTTTCAAAACCGACCATGACCCGGTGAGGTGCCGGCTGACCCGGGAACCCCGGGGATCCCGCCAGGTGCTGGCCGCCCTGGTCACGGAACCCGTGACCCCGGATGCCGCGTTTGGACTCATCTATATGGATGCCCGGCGATACCCCTATCTGTGCGGCCATGCCACCATCGGAGCGGTGACAACCCTGGCCCGCACCGGCACGCTGACACTGGCGCAGGGAGAAAACCGGGTGGGCATCGACACCCCGTCCGGACGGATGACCGCGCTGGCCCATGTCCAGGATGACCAATTGACCTCCGTGTCCATCCAGATGGTGCCCACGTTTGTTTTTGCCACGGGTCAGCAGGTCCGGGTAAAAGGATTCGGAACCATTCCCGTGGATCTGGTGTGCGCGGGCGGATTTTTCGCCATGGTGGACACCCACCGGATCGGTCTGGCACCGACACTGGAAAACAAACCCGTACTGGTGGATCTGGGCATGAAAATCATCGAGGCCGCCAATGATCAATTGACGGTGACCCATCCGGAACGACCGGATGTCACCACCGTGGATGTGACCGAATTCTATGACACCATCACCACGGACGGCCCGGCCCGGGGCCGGGGCATGGTGGTGTATGGTGAATCCCACATGGACCGCTCCCCCTGCGGCACGGGCACGGCAGCCAAACTGGCCCTGCTGCACCACTACAATAAAATTGAACTGAACGAACCCTATATCAATGCCAGCCCCCTGGGAACGACCTTTGAGGCCCGGCTGATGGAAAAAACAAAGATCGGCCGTTTCGATGCCACCGTCACCCGGATCTCCGGAAAGGCCTGGATCACCGGGGTCCATCATTTCACCCTGGATCAGACGGATCCGTTTCAACAAGGATACCTGGTCTGATGACACCTGACCTGATTTTACACAATGCCACCCTGTATTCTCCCGGACCGGTGCCTGTTTCAAAAACATCGTCTGCCGGTCCGAACCAGTCATCGCCTGTCACCGCCCTGGCAACGGCAGGCAACCGAATCACGGCCCTGGGAGACGATAACACCCTTCTGGCCATGGCCGGCCCCCACACCCGGGTGTTGAACCTGGATCAGCACCTGGTGCTGCCCGGATTCATCGATACCCATTTTCATTTTTATGAATGGGCCGTCAATCTGAGCAACATCGATTTTGCCCGGACCCGTGATTTTGCCGGGATGGAATCGGTGATCCGGGAAAAAGCGGCCCTGCTGGGTCCGGGTCACTGGATTCTGGGCCAGGGGTTCAATGAATCCGACTGGCCGGAAAACCGGATCCCCGACCGCCTGGATCTGGACCTGGCGGCCCCGGACAACCCCGTGTGTATCTGGCGGTGTGATCTTCATCTGGCTGTGGCCAACTCCATGGCCCTGTCTCTGGCCGGCATCGATTCCACCACCCCGGATCCGCCGGACGGGGTGATTGTGCGGGACGGCACCGGCATGCCCACGGGGGTGCTCAAGGAAATGGCGCCCAACATGATCCGGAATGTGGTGCCCGCACTGACCTTTGATCAACTGCTGGAAAATCTGGAAAAAGCCATGGCCCGGGCCCATGCCATGGGATTGACCGGGATCCATGATATCCGGCTCATGGGCGGAGAAGAAGGCGCCGTGGCGCTCCGGGCCTGGCAGGCACTGCATGCCGGGGACAGGCTGGCCCTGCGGTGTCATGTGACCCTGCCCGGAGAAATGACCCGCCAGGCGATAGACCTGGGACTGTGTACCGGATTCGGGGATGACCTGTTACGCATCGGGCACTTGAAATTCTTCAGCGACGGGGGCATGGGTGCCCGGACCGCCTGGATGACCGCCCCCTACCTCGATGCCGCATGCGGCATGCCATTGACCCCCATTCATGAGATCGAACAGGCCGTGGTCCAGGCGGATGCGGCCGGGCTTTCCTGTATGGTTCACGCCGTAGGGGACCGGGCCGTCCATGAGGTGCTGTCCGTGTTTGCACGGGTGGAAGCGTTGAATCAGAGTGTCTGCCGGATACCGCATCGAATGGAACACGCCCAGATGATCCTGCCCCGGGACCTGGACACCCTGGGGCGGTTGAGACATCTGGCTGTTTCCTGCCAGCCCAACAACATGAGCCTGGACATTTCCATGATCGATCAATGCGTCAAGGAAAGGGGGCGGTACGCCTATAATTTCAAGAACATTCTGGAAACAGGTGTTCCCACGATGTTCAGCTCGGATGCCCCGGTGGCGGATCCCAATCCCTTCAGCGGTATCTTTTCCGCTGTCACCCGCCGGCGCATGGACAACACGCCTGACACCGGGTGGTACCCGGACCAGTGTCTGACCGTGGATCAGGCGGTTCAGGGGTATACGCTGACCCCGGCGGCGGCATCGGGCATGGGAAATGTGACCGGCAGCCTGACCGTGGGAAAACAGGCCGATCTCATCGTGACGGACCGCAATATCTTCACCATCGATTCGAGAGATATTGCCGCCACCCGGGTGATACTGACTCTGTTCAACGGGAAGATCGTGTATGAAAAACAATGATCTGTTTTTTCTGGAAACCATTTTCACCCGGTCGGCGGACGGCCTGCTGCTCTGTGACGGCCAGGGCCGGATCCTGAAAATGAACCGGGCCGCGGAACGTCTCAACGGCATCCATGCATCCGAGGTACTGGGAAAAGATGTCAGAACCCTGGTCAAGGAAGGGCAGATCAACCGGTCCGCCACCCAGGAGGTGCTGGAAACCCGGCGCCAGGTCAGCCTGGTCCAGACTACCCCCCGGTCCGGATACTCGCTGCTGGTGACCGGCACCCCCGTATTTGACGATGCCGGACAGATCGCCTATGTGGTGGTGAACGAACGGGATATCTCCCTGATCCGGGACATGAAACAACAACTGGCCCGGGTGCGCCAGGAATCGGAAAAGATGCGGGAAGAACTCACGGAACTCAGCTTGCGGGAACTGGCGGACAATGATGTGGTGGCCCAGAGCCCTTCCATGAAACAGACCGTTCACCTGGCGTTGAAACTGGCCCGGATCGGGGCGTCCAATATTCTGCTGTCCGGAGAATCCGGTACCGGAAAAGGGTTGCTGGCCAAGTTCATTCACAAACACAGCCCCCGGGCGCAAAAACCGTTCATCCAGATCAATTGCGCGGCCCTGCCGGAAAACCTGCTGGAAGCCGAACTGTTCGGATATGAAAAAGGCGCGTTCACCGGGGCCAGCGAAACCGGCAAGGCCGGTCTGTTTGAGCTGGCAGCCGGTGGCACCCTGTTTCTGGATGAAATCGGAGAAATGTCTCCCGGGGTCCAGGCCAAACTGCTCAAATACCTGGATGACCAGGAAATCATGCCCCTGGGAGGGACCCGGTCCAAAAGAATCGACTGCACGGTTCTGGCGGCCACCAACCAGAATCTGGCGGAACTGACCCGGAAAAAACAGTTTCGCCTGGACCTGTTTCATCGGCTCAACACCTTTACGCTGTCCATTCCCCCCTTGCGGGAACGACCGGAAGATATTCTGGAGCTGACCCAGATCTGTCTGAAACGGTTCAACAAGAAATACCACCGCAGGGCCCACATCGGATACCGGTCCCTGCAGGCATTGAAGACCTATGGGTTTCCCGGCAATGTCCGGGAATTGATCAATCTCGTCAAACAGGCCGTGGCCATGTGTGACCGCCGGCAACTCGACGATTACCTGATCCGGTTAACCGACGTTCCGACCTGCCCCGCCACCGGCACCACCGCCCAAAAAACGGCGGACGGGCTGATACCCGCCCTTGAAGCAGTGGAGCGTGACTTGCTTGCGCAGGCGGCGGAACAATGCCGCACCACCCGCCAGGCCGCTGAATTACTGGGTATCAGCCAACCCACTGTGGTGAGAAAATTTAAAAAATACGATATCCGGCTCAAGCCCCAATCATAGGTGATTCGATTTTGAATCGCATAGACGAGTATATGTCATCATTGCTGATAAAAATCTGATTTATGGATTGATTCATAATCAAATCAACTCATATGTCTCAATAATTCAATGAGTTATACAAAAAATCTGATTCGATAATGAATCTTTTCACCATGCAGCCGATTCAAGCGCTTACATCATTTTCAATAATCTCTTTACTTATCAATCAGTTATAAATATACTTTCCAAACTGGTATATATTTTGTAAGGTAACTGTGATGACAATATGACAATGAGAATAACCTGTCATGCATACCAAGCAAAGGTGTTGATCTATGAAAGAAAAACCGTGGAAACCCTGGCTGCTGCTGTCACCTTCTCTGACGGCCGTGTTTTTGCTGCTCATCGTGCCGGTCTGCTTTGTGGTGGTGTACAGTTTCTGGCTCAGGGCCCCCTCCGGCATGGATATTCCGGCATTTCAGTTCGGCAACTATGCCAAATTCTTTGCCGATTCCTTTTATCCCGTGATCCTGCTCAATACCATCCGGGTTGCCCTGGAAACCGTTTTCATCTGTCTGATCATGGGCTATATCCCGGCCTATTTTTTTTACCGCACCGAATCCCGGTTAAAACCGTTTCTCATGATTCTGGTGATGCTGCCCTTCTGGATCAGTTTTATCATCCGCACCTTAAGCTGGATCAACATCCTGGGGGATTCCGGCCTGATCAACCACCTGCTGTTGAAATACGGCATGATTACCACCCCCCTTCCCATGCTGTACAATGAAGGGGCCGTGATCATGGGATTGATTCAATATCTCCTGCCATTCATGATTTTAAATATCTATGTGAGCCTGGACGGGATCGACAAAAGTTTGACCGAGGCAGCCAAGAGCCTGGGCTGCACGGAGTGGCAGGCATTCCGGGAGGTCACCCTGCCCCTGAGTATGCCCGGGGTGAGTGCCGGGTG
>JAABUD010000306.1 GCA_011389555.1 Desulfotignum sp.
CGTTCATGCCGATCCGCTTTTTGGCCACCTCTTCGGGCAAACTTAAAATCGCGCCGCCGGCATGATAAGGATAGGTGACCACATCACAGGCATACCGGGCAATGGCATTGCCGCCGGGAATATCCAGGTTCCCGGTCATGCACCAGAGATGGTTGATGGCCTGGGACGTCGGAATGGTGGAGGGGATGGTGTCGATGGGAAGTCCCCAGTGCAGGGCGGACGGCGCGCTTTTCGCATACATCCGGGCCCCTTCAACGATTTTGTCCGCCGGCACCCAGGTGATTTCCGACACCTTTTCAGGCGTGTAATCCGCCGCGTTTTCCTGGTACCGGGTCCAGACGGTTTTAACGGCGGCAGCGGATCCGTCCGCCAGGGTCACGCTGAATGCACCCGTGAGAGACGGCGTTGTGTCCGGTTGTTCATAGGACTGATCGTTGGAATCCCACACCACAAAGTCACCCGAAGCCGCATCATGCACCACGAAATTCTCATCCGACCCGCCGGACCGGAGATGGCTTTCCCGCAGCAGTAAAGGTCCTGCATCCTTTTCCATGACCAGGAACGGGGCATTGGTCCATTTTTCCACAAACGCCGGGTCCCAGAGATTTTCCTTGAGGATCACATGGATAAACCCCAGGGCCAGGGCCGCATCCGTGCCCGGCCGCAGCTGGAGCCACAATTTGGCCCGGGACGCGATCCAGGTGCACCGGGGATCGATCACCAGCAGCTGGGTGCCTCTTTTCATCAGATCCACATACCAGTGTCCGAAAAATCCGTCCGGACAGGTGGCCGGCAGGTTCTGCCCCCAGATGGTCACGGTTTCCGGGATCTTGTATTTTGGATCATCATACCGTTTCTCATGCCACTGGGACGCGTCCACCACGGCAAAATCCCCCTGGGTGATGGACATCATCATCAGCCGGGGGGTATAGCAGGAGATTCCGGAAAGCCCGAACATCCAGTTGGGACTGCCATAGGCATAGGCCAGCATGGAGATCCATCCCCCGATGTCCCGGCCCGTGCCCTGGTGGAAGATCACGGATTCAGGCCCGTGATCTTCCCGGATTTTTTTCATTTTTTCTTCAATGAGATCAAAGGCCTCGTCCCAGGAAATGGGCTCAAACTTTCCCTCTCCTTTTTTTCCCACCCGCTTCAGCGGCGTTTTCAAACGGTCCGGATGATACATGTACTGGGTCATGGACAGGCACCGGGAACACAGCCGTCCCTGGTTCCAGGGATGGTCCGGGTCTCCTTCCACCTTGATGACCTTGTTGTCTTTGACATGGACCAGTACCCCGCAGCCGCCGTGACATCCCGGTCCCGGCGACCACGTGGTGGTTTTGATGATTTCAACGCCATCTTTCCGGCTCATAATACCTCCTTGATTTTTATATGGATGCACCGGCCTGGCGGGAGATCCACCGGCCCATGGCCGCGACCTTTTCTCCCATGGCCGGGATTTCATCTTGTCCAAACATCCCCGCAAGCACCACCCCGGCGAAAACAGTATTCTTGTGATCGAACACCGGGGCTGCCACGGCACGGATCCCGGGTGTCATGGATTCATTGTCCACGGCATACCCGTTTTCCCGGCACCGGACAAATTCCGCCTCCAGCCGGGCCCGGTCCGCCCGGGTGTTTTCCCCGTAAAAATGCAGGGGCTGTGATGCCAGAATCTTTGCTCTGGTTTCATCATCCATGGCCGCCACAATAGCCTTGCCATGGGCCCCGTGGGTGATATGAAAACACTGGTTCTGGCGAATGGTCAAAGACACCATTGCATTGCCGTCATATTTCCCGACCACGTAAAACCGGTCGTTTGAAACAATGCCCAGCAGCACTGTGCCGGCGGTTTCTTCGGCCAGGGCCTGGAGATGGCCCCTGGCTGCCGCATGGATATCCAGATCGTCAATCGCCCTGGCCCCCAGGGGAATCACGGCAGGCCCCAGTGAATAGGTCTTGCTGTTCCCATCCCGGATGACAAACCCATATTCGCTCAATGAATTCAATATGGAATACCCTTTGCTTTTGTGAATACCGACGGCCTCACAGATCCGGGTCAGGGTCATGTCTGTTCCGGGTTGGCTGCCCAGGTACAAAAGGAGCTGAGCCGCCTGACTCACTGCCGGCGACAAAGGCCGGGCAGGCATGTTTTTCTTTTTTTCATCCATCAGGCGTTCCTTTTTCAAAAAGACCTTATTTATTCTATATGCAGAATCTAATTCTTTATATAGAATGAACACGATTGTTCTGTCAAGACAAATCACGTTCAAATCGGCCCGGAGTACTCCCTTGATCAGAAGAACCGCTTTCCGTGAGGATTCTCTCCCTGCATTTCAAACCTCCGGCTTGTTTTCAACGGGTACGTGTGCTAACACAGAATGTCGAAAGGAGCATGTCCGATGACTGAAAAACAACCTTCCCGACTCACCCCGGACCATTTCACCGGCTGCCTGCTTGCAGGAGCGGTCGGCGATGCCCTGGGCGCCTCCATTGAATTCATGGCCCTGGATCAGATCCGCCAAACATACGGCGAGTCCGGCCTGACCGGTTATGCGCCGGTCTATGGCCGGACCGGCGCCATCACGGATGACACCCAGATGATGCTGTTCACAGCCGAAGGGCTGGTACTCTCCCGGATCCGGCCGGAATATTCGGGGGATGACGGCATGATCCGCTGCATCTATCATTCCCTGCTGCGATGGCTGACCACCCAACAACCGGACCGCCGGACCGCCCTGATCCAGTCGTACGGCACCTGTGCCATTGTGGAAGGCGTGCTGACCGGACACGCGGCCCTGTTTTCCCGCAGAGCCCCGGGCAACGCCTGCCTGTCGGCCCTGGCATCCGGCGTGATGGGCACCCCGGAACACCCGGTGAACGACAGCAAGGGCTGCGGCGGTGTCATGCGCATCGCCCCGGTGGGCCTGGCATTCACAGACCCGGAAAAAGCGTTTGCCATTGGATGCCGCAGCGCCGCCATCACCCACGGCCATGTCACGGGCTACCTGGCATCCGGCACCCTGGCCGCCCTAATCTCTTTGATCATCTCCGGCCACTCCCTGACAAACGCCGTGAATGCGGCCATTCGCATCCTGAAACAGCAAAAAAATGCCAAAGAAACCCTGGATGCCGTTACCGCAGCCGTCGAAACCGCCCTCAGCAAGACGCCATCCCCGGAAACCGTTGAATCCCTGGGCACCGGATGGATCGCCGAAGAAGCCCTGGGCATCGGCCTTTACTGCGCCCTGGCCCATGAAAACGATATGACCAAAGCCCTGCTGCTGTCCGTGAACCATTCCGGTGACAGCGATTCCACGGGCACCATTACCGGCAATATCCTGGGCGCCCTGCACGGCAGATCCGCCATTCCGTCCCACTGGATCGACGCTCTGGAACTGAACGGCCTGATTGAAGAAACCGCCATGGACCTGTACACAGAATTTGTTTTAAAGCGCTGACACATGACGACCACAAAAGAAGAGCCTCCGGTGACCATGCCTGACACCACAATCACATACTATACCACCCACGTCAAAGACCTGGTTAAGCGCTATGAATCCGCGGATGTGCCGGATCTGCACACGCTTCTGGCGGACAGCTTTCCCCCCGGTGCCCGGCTGCTGGAACTGGGATGCGGATCGGGCAGGGATGCCGCGTTCATGCTGGAAAACGGATTTGATGTCACGGCATCGGACGGGGTCCGAGAGATGGTCGATGCGGCGGCTGCCTGCCACCCGGCCCTTGCCGGCCGCCTGCACCATATCCGGCTGCCTGAGGACCTGACCCCGACACTGGGCATTTTTGACGGGGTGTATGCCGTGGCCACCCTTATGCACCTGACCCGGCCGGACATTCAGGAGGTATTTTCCAGAATTCATCGAATCCTTGTTCCCGGCGGCCGCCTGTTTTTTTCCGTGCCCCTGCACAGAGACGATGTGGCGGCCGATGAATTCGATGCCAAAGGCCGCCGGTTCACCCCCCTGACCCATGCCGAGTGGACCGGCCTCTGCCGCCGGGCCGGGTTTGAGATCCTCACAGCCACCCCCACATCCGATGGGCTGGGCCGGAAAACCTTTGCCTGGCTCAACTGCCTGGCCGTGACGGACAGAAATAAATAATTGCTTCATGACGAAAGGACTGCCCCATGACCCACAAATTCAATACCCTGGCCCTTCATGCCGGCATTCACACGGATGACACCCTGTCCCGGGGCGTGCCGATCCACCGCACCACGGCCTACCTGTTCAAGGACACGGCCCATGCCGCCGATCTGTTTGCCTTAAAAGAGCTGGGCAATATCTATTCCCGCCTCCAGAACCCCACCCAGGATGTGCTGGAAAAACGGGTGGCGGCCCTGGAAAAAGGGGCCGCAGCCCTGGCAGTGGCCTCGGGCACGGCCGCGATTTTCTACACCATCATCAATATCTGCGGCCACGGGGATGAGGTGGTGTCCACAGCCAACCTGTACGGCGGCACCATCACCATGTTCTCCCACATGCTGCCGGAAATGGGCATCAAAGTGCACTATGTCCATCCGGACAAAAAAGACGACATCGAACAGGCCATCACCCCGGCCACCAGATTATTGTTCTGCGAAACCATCGGCAACCCGTCCCTGGACGTGGTGAACATCCGGAAAATGGCGGACATCGCAAAAAAACGCCATCTTCCTTTAGCAGTGGATTCCACATTCACCACCCCGTACCTGATCCGGCCCATTGAACACGGGGCACACATCGTGATCCATTCCCTCACCAAGTGGATGGGGGGCCACGGCACGGCCCTGGGCGGCATTGCCGTGGACAGCGGCACCTTTGACTGGACCGATGCCAGATTCCGGCTGTACAATGATCCGGACCCCTCCTACCACGACCTGCGGTTTGCCCATGATCTGGGGGATCTGAACCCGCTGGCGTTCATCCTGCGGATGCGGGTGGGACCGCTGCGGAATTTAGGGGCCTGCATCAGCCCGGACAATGCCTGGATGTTTTTGCAGGGGATCGAAACGTTGGGACTGCGCATGAAACAGCATTGTGAAAACGCCCAGGCTGTGGCAAAATTCCTTTCGGATCACCCGGCCGTGGCCTGGGTGAGATACCCGGGACTGCCCAGCGATCCTTCCCATGACACGGCCGCATCCCAGTTTGACAACGGGTTCGGCGGCATGGTGGTGTTCGGGCTCAAATCCGGCCGAAAAGGCGGGGAAACATTCATCAACAGCCTGCAGCTGTTCTCCCACCTGGCCAATGTGGGGGATGCCAAAAGCCTGGCCATCCATCCGGGTTCCACCACCCATTCCCAGCTCACGGATGCGGAACTCATCGAAGCCGGAGTCACCCCGGACATGGTGCGGCTGTCCATCGGCATCGAAGATATTGACGACATCCTGGTGGACCTGGACCAGGCCATCAAAGCGGCCCAATGATGCCGGTGCCGGCTATTCTATTTTTTACTGACCGCCAGTATCCCGCCGGCACAAAACAGAATCACGGCCGTGACCCGGTTCTGAACATGGGCCAGGTTCCGCTGCCGCAGCCACTTGAACACCCGGGCCCCGAACAGGGCATAGGCCACTGCGCTGCTGCCCTGGATAACGAAAAAACTGGCCGCCAGAACAGCAAAATGGACGGTGTACTGATCCGGCTGGATAAACTGGGGAAACAGCACCGTGAACACCAGCACGGACTTGGGGTTGGACATGCCCGTGGCAAATCCTAAGGAAAACTGCTTGACCGGGGAGACAGGCAGGCCCGTGTGGGTCATTTCCATATCCCGGATGGACTGCCGCCAGTTTTTGATCCCCAGCAGGACCAGGTAGACGACACCCACCCACTTGATGGTGTTGAATACCACCGTGGAGTTCTGGACAATCACCCCGAGCCCCAGGTACACCACCACCATCTGGATCATATAGGCGGCCGACCCGCCGAAAATACCCGGCAGGGTCCGGTAAAACCCGTGCTTCACGCTGGAGGACATGGCAAACATGGTCATGGGCCCCGGCGTATAGGCAATGGCCGTCATCATCACAAAAAAGGTAAACCAGTTACTTACCGGCATCATCGATCCATAGCCTGAAAAAAATTTACCTGAAACTTCTGCCGGATTCTCTCGATGGTTGACCGGTCCGGTTTAAACGGGATATCCGGGATTTTGGGCATGGGCAGGGCATGGGTTTCGCAAAAAGGCGTATCTTTCAGTTTCATGTTGTAGGCCAAAACCATCAGGGTTTCCAGGTTCACCACATCCTCGATATTGTATGCCAGCAGGGTTTCCAGGGCTTTGATATTGCCGGTCTGCTGAAACTCCCGCCACAGCAGGACCGCAAAAAACCCGTCCACCCCGTCCAGATCCCCCCGGTCCAGTCCCAGCGCCTTTTCGCACCGTTTCAGTCCGCCGGCATACCCCAGGCTTTTCAGCACATACCGCAGATCGATATGCGCATGGGCCATTTCAATACCGAAATACTTCTCGATAAACGGCACATCAAAAGTTTTGCCGTTGTAGGTGACGATCACGTTGTACCGGCCGATATCCTCCATGAACGCATCCAGATTTTGGCCCTGGACATAATAGTTGATGGATTCCCCGTCATACAGGGCAATGGTGGTGATCTCATTTCCGAACATATCCATGCCCGTGGTTTCGATATCCATGAACACCGTGGTTTTCCTGAACTGCGGAAAAAACCGCCAGTGTTCTCCAGCCGGCAGATGATCTGCAAAATAGGCCGGGTTGTTTTTGTCCAGGTGCTCACAGGATTCCGCCATGCACGCGGCAATGCGCATCAGGCTTCTGGCGGGAATATCACAGGCATCCGCCGAACCCACCTGGTGCCAGTCCAGCAGCCCCGCCGTCCACAACCGCTTTTCCGTGACCGCCCCGACCCCCGGTATATGAACAAATGAATTGATCAGCATGTCTCTCACCTTTCGTGTTTCAAAATCAGGGAACAGTATAACAGATTGATCGCATCCGGCAATCATGTTATTTTTACGGCTACTATCATAAGGAGGCAGCATGACACCCAGAAAATCATGCTATTGACAACACCACCGTATTTTATTATATATTACATAAAAATATGGGGGTGTTTTATTATGATGTATCGTTCGGCAGAAGCCTATCTTGAAACCTGGATCAACAAATCAAACCGGAAACCGCTGGTCATCAGAGGTGCCCGCCAGGTCGGCAAATCCACACTGGTCAGGCAATTTGCCAGAAAACAGAAAAAAACCCTGATCGAAATCAATCTGGAACGGCATCTGTTTCTGGATGATATTTTCAAAACCCTTGATACAACTGCCGCCTTAAGAGAAATCGAAGCATTGAGCGGCATACCGGTTTCGACCTCTGGTGCCATACTTTTCCTTGACGAAATTCAATCTACACCACATGCTCTCCAGCTTCTGCGCTATTTTTATGAAGAAAAAAAAGAATTGCCGGTCATTGCCGCAGGTTCGCTTCTGGAATTCACCCTTGCCGATCATTCATTCTCAATGCCGGTCGGACGTATCGAATACATGCATCTGGGCCCCATGACATTCACAGAGTTCCTCCTGGCTGCTGAGCCGGCTTTAAGCAGATATATCCAGGATTTTTCCATGACATCCCCCCTTCCGGCGGCAGCCCATGAAAAACTCAAAAAACAGCAGCGAAAATATGTGTTTACAGGCGGCATGCCGGAAGCGGTGCAGGTATGGTGTGAAAGCGGATCTCTCAGAGACGTGGGAGATGTTCACCGTTCGATTGCTGAAACCTATGAAGATGATTTTTCCAAATATGCCCGATCCCATCAACTGGTTCTCATGCAGAGAGTTTTCAGAACCATCCCGAGGATTGTCGGAAATAAGGTAAAATACAGCAACATCTCCCGGGAGCACCCCTCCGGAAAAATCAAGGAGATCCTCGATCTCTTAACAAAAGCAAAAATCTGCCACAAAGTTTATCACACCCATTGTTCCGGTCTTCCCCTGAATACGGGCATCAAAGACACCGTTTACAAATTACTGTTTATGGATATCGGGCTGATGAATCATATCTGCGGCAATGACTGGACGTATCTTCAATCCTTTCCTGACCATGATCTTGTCAATGAAGGCGCCATTGCCGAACAGTTCATCGGCCAGCATCTTTTGACAGCTCAGAAAAATTCGCCATCACTGCATTACTGGGTCAGACAGGCCAGAACAGCCAATGCAGAAATCGATTATGTCATTTCCCATGGCCCATTGATCATCCCCATTGAAGTCAAATCTGGAAAAAGCGGATCATTGAAATCGCTGCAACAGTTTGTCACGAAAAAAAACATCCCCCTGGCTGTCAGATTTGACCTGAATCCTCCGGGCCTTCAGAAAATTGCCCACCGGATCAGTACGGAAAACGGCATTGAAACGGCAGATTACACACTGCTTTCCCTGCCTTTATACCTGGTGGAAGCCCTGCCGAAGGTGTTGGATGACATCCGGGAACAAGCCACCATGTAGGGGCTAACCGGACATGTCTTCCCAGTCTTGTCATTTCCAATATACATATGGTATGCTTTCAGCTGACTCCGTGAGAGAATAGAAACAACTGCCGGGCAAGGCTTTCTGGGACATGAACATTGACCCTGACCTCCTGTACGCCTTTGGCGATGGAGAAAAGGAGATACACATTGGTAAAAATCTGTGGCAGACCACAAGCGGTTTTCTGTATCCTGGTTGTGATCTGTTGGCTGTTTTTCTGGGGGGTGGCGCCTGTCAGGTCCCAATCGCCGGCAACCGGGCCGGCATCTGCCGAAACTGTTTCCATCGCTGTGCAGAACAATTTTCCGCCGTTTTCCTTTCTGGTCAGGGGAAAAGTGGCCGGGTTTACCATTGATTATCTGAATCTGCTGTCTGCAAAAACCAAAATCGAATTCACCTTTGTTCCCGGAACATGGGAGGAAAATCTCACCCGATTCAGAAATGGGGAAGTCGATGCGATTACAGAGATATCCCATACCCCTGAACGGGAAGCCTTTACCCGGTTCACCTCCCCCTATTACCTGATCCCCACCGTGGTATATATCCGGGAGAACAGTTTTTCCTACAACGGCGTGGAAACCCTGAAGGGAAAGGATGTGGGGATTGAGACCGGAATATTTTACAAAGACTATCTCCAGGCCTATCCCGATATCCGGATCATGGAGATCGATGATACCGGTGAATTGATGAAAAAACTGTCTTTCGGGGAGATCGATGCGGCTGTCACCAATATCAATATCGGTAATTACATGATCAAGCAGCATGTGCTGGAAAATATCCGGCTGGCGGGAAAGATCGATATTCCCGCCATTGAAAGCGAGGATCTGCGCATCGGTGTCCAAAAAAACAGACCGCAGGTGCATGCGCTGCTGCAGGAAGCCATGAACAGCATCCCCTATACAGATTACATGCGATTGCAGGACCGGTGGATCGGGGCCATGCCCCGGGATTTGCAGGAGACACTCATGCCCGGGGACCGGGATCTGATCAATTCCCATACAAACCAGTACGGCGGCTTCAGACTCAGTTTCCACAAACACTGGTATCCTGTGGATTTTATGGATGACCACAATGCCCATGCCGGTATTGCCGCCCAGATATTTGACATGGCGGCCCGGACACACGGCCTCCGCCTGGTGGAACAGGTTTCCGGCAGTCTGGAAGAGGCGGTTGACGCTGTTTTTAAAAAAGAATCAGATATACTGCCCGCCATCGTTCCCTCTGACCGATTCAACACCCAACTGATTTTTACCCGCCCTTATCTGTCCCTGCCGCTGGTGATTGCCACCCGCAGTGACGAATTTTTTGTGGGAGATCTCAAAGGCCTTTCGGAAAAGCACATCGGGCTGGTGGACCGGGGAGAACTGGTTGACCGTTTCACGGAGACCTATCCAGACCTTGTGTTTGAGACGGTGAGTTCTGCCAGTGACGGGTTGAAGCATGTCCAGAACAAGAAACTGTTCGCGTTTGTGGACACCATCCCATCCATTGCCTATGCCGTGAAAAACAACAATTATTACAATATCAAGGTATCGGGCAAACTCGAGGAAACCCTGCCGATCAGTGCGGCGGTCCGTTCGGGAAACCAGGCCCTGGCCGCAGTGCTGGACAAAATACTCCAGAACATTTCTGTGGAAGACAAGGAAAAAGTAGTGGACCGGTGGATATCCATCAGCCTGGAAGAAAACGTGGATTACACCCTGGTCTGGCAGATTTCCATTGGTTTGGGCCTTATTCTGGTGGCAGCGGTTGTCTGGCTGAAAAAGGTTCAAAGCTTCAACCGCAGAATATCCAGCGCATATGCCCTGCTTGAAGAAAAAAACCTCGAACTGGAACAGCTTTCCATTACCGACAGCCTGACCGGTCTTTACAACCGCCATAAACTGGATATGCATCTTGTCCAGGAAAAGCAGAGAGCAGACCGGTATAACCGGCCGTTTTCCCTAGTGATTATGGACATTGATCATTTCAAGTCCGTCAATGACCGTTTCGGTCACCAGACCGGGGATGAGGTGCTCAGGCAGATGGGTTCACTGATCAAAAAGAGCATCCGGTCGTCTGATATTCCGGGCCGCTGGGGTGGCGAAGAGTTTTTGATTATTTGCCCTGAAACAGACAGGCAGGGGGCGAAAACCCTTGCTGAAGTGATCAGAAAAAATATCCAGGACGCTTCCTTTCTTTCGGGCACCCCCATTACCATCAGCGGCGGTGTGGCTGAATATGAATTAAAAGAAGACAGTGAAACACTGGTGAAGCGGGCCGATGACATCCTGTACAAGGCAAAGCATTCAGGAAGAAACAGGATCCTGGGCTGAACCACCATGATCATATCCTGCAGGACCTGAACCGGAAACGGGCATTGGCATATCCGGATTTTCAGGCAGCCGAAGCTTTCGGCTATTTTAACCTCTATTTCAAAATGGCCTTGACTGTTTTGGAATAGAGGTTAAAATAGTCATATGCGTTACATTCATGATCATATCCTGCAGGACCTGAACCGGAAAATGGTGTTCATCGGCGGCCCCCGCCAGGTGGGAAAAACCACTTTGGCGAAACACATTCTGGACACGACCGGGTTTTCCGGAAGATACTTCAACTGGGACTATGGCCGGGACCGCCAGGACCTGCTGGCTGAAAAATGGCACCAGGACGACAGCCTGATCGTACTGGATGAGCTCCACAAATACCGGGACTGGAAAAACTGGATCAAAGGGATTTACGATACCTGGAAG
>JAABUD010000307.1 GCA_011389555.1 Desulfotignum sp.
CTGGTGGAAAAAAGCAAGGAACTGGGCGGTATGGGACGGCGGATCCACGGCACCCTGGAAGGCCTGGAAGTGCAGGCTTATCTGGACGACCTGATCGCCAAGGTCTATAAAAATCCCCGTATCCATGTATCCCATGATGCAGAAATCACGGATGTGGCCGGATATCTGGGCAATTTCACGACCACGGTGAAAACCGAAGGGCGTACCAAGACCATCAAACACGGGGCATCGGTGCTGGCCATCGGTGCGGACGTGTACAATCCCACCGAATATCTGTACGGCGAAAACGATGCGGTGTTCACTCACCTGGAGATCGGAGAAGAGATCGCCAAAGGCAACGAGACAGTCACAGGGGCGGAAAGCCTGGTGATGATCCAGTGCGTGGGCTCCAGAAACGAGACCCACAACTACTGCTCCAGGGTGTGCTGCGGCCATGCCGTGAAAAATGCGCTCAAGCTCAAGGAAAAAAATCCGGACATGCGCATCTATATTCTGTTCAGAGACATGCGCACCTATGGATTCAAGGAAGATGCCTACCGAAAGGCCTCGGAACTGGGAGTCCAGTTCATCCGGTATACCCCGGAAGATCCCCCGGAAGTGGAAGCAATTTCCGAGGGTGGCAAAGATCTGATCCGGGTGACCGTGACCGATCCCATCCTGGGACAGCGGCTGGAGCTGGATGCCGATATATTGTCTCTGGCAGCCGCGGTCAGACCGCCTGAATCGATCCATGACATTGCGGCCAAGTTCAAGGTGACCTTGAGCCCGGACGATTTTTTCAAGGAAGCGCATGTCAAACTCAAACCCGTGGAATTTGCTGCGGACGGGGTGTTTTTATGTGGCACCGCCCATTATCCCAAGCATATCCCTGAATCCATCAACCAGGCCTATGGGGCCGCCGGCCGGGTGCTTACCCTGTTGTCCAAAGACACGGTGGTGGCATCGGGGTCCGTGGCAAAGGTGAATGAAGACGAGTGCGTGTCCTGCGGGGCATGTATCACCTCTTGCACCTATGACGCCATCCAGTTCCACGATACCCCCAAAGGCAAAAAAGCCATTGTCAATCCGGTTTTGTGCAAGGGAGACGGGCTGTGCAATGCCAAATGCCCCACCAATGCCATCGTGCTCAAGCATTTTACCAATGAGGCGTTGTGCGGGCAGATCGATGCGGCGGTCACAGCCGATCAGATTGCCGCAAAAATGGATGCACTGCTGGAAGAGGCATAAATACAAAAAAGCCTTGTAAAAAAGGAGATCTTTACAAATGAGTGCAGGTCAAGAGTTCAAACCGAAACTGCTGGGATTTGTCTGTCACTGGTGAGCATACGGGGCAGCGGACCTGGCTGGAGTTTCCAGACTACAATATGCAAATGAGATGCGGCTGATCCGGGTGATGTGTTCGGGCCGGGTGGACCTGGAGTTTATCTTCCGGGCGTTTTCCAACGGGCACGACGGGGTGTTCATCGGCGGATGCAAACTCGATGAATGCAACTATGTCACCCACGGCAATTACGATGCCTATGCCAACACCTATATCGCCAAACGAATATTGACCCATATCGGGCTCAACCCGGACCGGCTGAGAACCGACTTCATGTCCGGGGCGGACGGTCACCTGCTGGCCCAGTATACGGATGACTTCAGCCGGCAGATCACGGAAATCGGTCCTTTGGGATCCAGCGAAGGCCTGGACCCGGATACGGTGAAGTTCAAGCTGACGGCTGCCAGAAATCTGGTGCCGTTCATCCGCCTGGCGGAAAGAGAAAAACTGCGGGTGCCCCTGAAATCCAAAAAAGCCTATCAGGACTTTTTCAGCCGCCCGGACACGGATGACCTGTTTGACCGGATGCTCACGGACAAACTGGCCGTGAGCCAGATTCTGCAGCTGTTAAAGGAGAAACCGCTGTCCACCAGTGATATCTCCGGGCAGCTCGGGTTGAACCCGTCCGAGGTGTCCCGTCATATGATCACCTCCTCTTGCCATGGTATGGTCAAATATGATACGGCCAGCAACTGTTACGAACTGGCCAGGGCATAACCAACCAATCTTTTATGGGAAGCGTCCGATGGAAATTGAAAGAGTAGATCAGATAATCGAGAAGCACCATGGAGAAGCCAGCAACCTGCTCCAGATCATGCTGGACATTCAAAGTGAAAACAACTGGCTGTCCACACAGGCCCTGGCACGGGTCAGTGAGAAACTGTCTGTTCCCATGACCCGGATTCAGCATATTGCCACGTTTTACAAGGCGTTCAGCCTGGTTCCCAAGGGACGGCACAACGTGCATATCTGCATGGGGACGGCCTGCCATGTCCGAGGGGCCACAAGGATCCTGGACACGGTGGAGGAAGCCACGGGGATCAAGCCCGGGGAAACCGATCTGGAGCTGAAGTTCAGTCTGGAAACGGTGAACTGTCTGGGCTGCTGTGCGCTGGGACCCGTGATGGAAGTGGATGGCAGGGTCCATGGGAAAATGTCACCGAACAAGGCGTCCCAGGCCTTGAAAACATATGAATAGGGGAAAATTATGGCACGGTTAGAAACGCCGGAAGCACTTGAAAGTTTCCGGCAGGAGATATTGTCCAGAAGAGATCCTGACAGCCCCTGTGTGTCCATTTGTGCGGGTGCCGGGTGTGTGGCGTCCGGTGCGGATGAAGTCATTGCCGCATTTGAAAAGGAAATCAAAACCCGGGAACTGTCCGCCACCGTGTCCACCAAAGGGACCGGCTGCCCGGGATTCTGCGAACAGGGTCCCGTGGTGGTGATCTATCCGGAAGAGATCTGTTATCTTCAGGTGCAGGCCAAAGATGTGCCCGAGATTGTGGAACAGACCATCCAAAACAAACAGGTGGTGGAACGGTTGTGCTTCAAGGATCCGGCCACAGGGGAGCGGGCCGTCAAGGAATCGGATATCCCGTTTTACCGGTCCCAGCAGCGAACGGTGTTGTGCAACAACATCAAAATCGATTCCAAACGCATTGAAGATTACCTGGCGTTGGGCGGATATTCGGCCCTGGCCAAGGCGTTGGGTCAGATGACCGATCTGGAAGTGCTGGAAGAGGTGAAAAAATCCAATATCCGGGGCCGGGGCGGGGCCGGGTTTCCGGCCGGCCGAAAATGGGAAGGGTCCAGAAATGCGGAAGAACCCATCAAATACGTGATCGTGAATGCGGATGAAGGCGATCCCGGGGCGTTCATGGACCGGGCCCTTCTGGAAGGCAACCCCCATTCCATCCTGGAAGGATTGATCCTGGGAGGATACGCGGTCAAGGCCCATGAAGGATATTTTTATGTGCGCCAGGAATATCCCCTGGCCGTGGAAAACATCCACCTGGCCATCCAGCAGGCGGAACAGTACGGGCTTCTGGGAGAAAATATCCTGGGATCGGGGTTTGATTTCAAGGTGATCGTGCACCAGGGGGCCGGGGCGTTTGTGTGCGGGGAATCCACGGCATTGATGACGTCTCTGGAAGGCAAGGCCGGCGAACCCCGTCCCAAGTATGTCCGGTCCAATGTCAAGGGATTGTGGGAACGGCCGTCCGTGCTCAACAACGTGGAAACCTGGGCCAACATCCCCCTGATCATCGACAAGGGCGCGGACTGGTTCACCTCCGTGGGCACGGACAGTTCCAAAGGCACCAAGATTTTTTCCCTGGTGGGGAAGATCACCAACACCGGTCTGGTGGAAGTGCCCATGGGCATGACCCTGAAAGAGATCATCTATGACATCGGCGGGGGTATTCCGGGCGGAAAGAAATTCAAGGCGGTCCAGACGGGCGGGCCCTCCGGCGGCTGCATCCCGGAACACCTGCTGGACCTGCAGGTGGGGTTTGACGAACTCACCAGGGCCGGCTCCATGATGGGGTCCGGCGGCATGATCGTCATGGACGAGGACACCTGCATGGTGGATGTGGCCCGGTATTTCATCGAGTTTCTCACGGATGAATCCTGCGGCAAATGCGTGCCCTGCAGGGAGGGGCTGCGCCAGATGCACCGGATATTGACCAATATCACTCAGGGCAAGGGCAAACAAGGCGATATCGAGCTGCTGGAGGAACTGGCGGAAACCGCCGTGGATGCCTCGTTGTGCGCCCTGGGAAAAAGTGCGCCCAACCCGTTTTTAAGCACGCTGAAATATTTCCGTGACGAGTATGAGGCCCATATCCATGACCAACGGTGCCCGGCCCTGTCCTGCAAGGAGCTGATCAGCTTCTACATCGATCCGGACAGGTGCACGGGCTGCGGTACCTGCCGCAAGCAGTGCCCGGCCGATGCCATCAACGGGGACAAGAAGCTGATCCACATCATCGATCAGGACAAATGCACCCGGTGCGGCACCTGCTTTGAGGTGTGTCCGCCCAAATTTTCTTCCGTGGTCAAACTGTCGGGTGACCCCGTGCCGGACCCCGTGCCCGAAGAAGAACGAACCATCCGCAAAAAGACAAAAGAGAAAGGATAGGTCATCATGGGAGACATTCAATTTGAAATCGATGGGCAGACCGTGACCGCAGTTCCGGGCATGACCGTCCTGGAAGTGGCGCAGAAACATGGGATCTATATCCCCACCCTGTGCCATCACGAGAAACTGGAGCCGTTCGGCGGCTGCCGGTTGTGTATCGTGGAAGTGGAGGACCGGGGCTGGACCAAGTATGTGGTATCCTGTGTGTTCCCGGCGGCCGGCGGCATCATCGTCAGAACCCGGTCCGAAAAAGTGGACCGGCTGCGCAAAACCATTCTTGAACTGCTCATGGCCCATGCCCCGGATGCGCCGCAGCTGGTGGAACTGGCAAAAGTGTACGGGGCAGACCCCGACCGGTATGAAAAAAATCCCTCGTTCTGCATCCACTGCGGCCTGTGTGTGAGATACTGCGCGGAAGTAGCCGGCAAGCACGCCATCGGATTCGTGGACCGGGGCATCAACAAAGAGATCAGCTTTGTGCCCGAGATTGCGGCGCAATACTGCAACGACTGCAAAGAGTGCTTTCCCTTGTGCCCCACCTCGTATCTCCAGGCCGCGTTTGTCTATGCCCAGGCCATGGCGTTTCCGGATGCGGCAAAACAAAACACAGGGATAACAGCGGGGTGAACAACCAGAAAAACACCCAGCATTTCACTGTGTTTCAATGCCGGCCCGATGCCTGCGACCCGGTTCCCATGGAACTGATCGGAGAGGAGCCGTTTTTGATCCGCATCGAGGATCATCCTTATTCCGTGGTCATGCGGACCCCGGGAAACGAGATTTGGCATGCTGCCGGTTTCTGTCTGGGAGAGGGCCTGGTGAGCGCCCCTGAGGATATTCGGACCATCGGGTATGATGTGAATCTGGAACCCAATGTGATCGATGTCTGGCTCACCCCGGAGCGGCGGGAAAAAATCGGTCACCTGCTGAAGCGGAAAGGATTTGTCAGCCAGACCAGCTGCGGCATCTGCGGCAAGGAGATGCTCAAGGACATCCAGTCGGCCGTGCAGCCGGCACCGGACGGATTCACCATGAATCGGGAACAGGCCCTGGCCGCAACCCGGGCATTGTCCAAAAACCAGGAATTTTACCAGCGGACCCGGGGGTCTCACGCGGCCCTGCTGTTCGGGACCGATAACGAGGTTCTGGCGTTTGCCGAAGATGTGGGCCGTCACAACGGGCTGGACAAGGCCATCGGCCAGGCATTTCTGGATCATACTCTGGACAGGGCAAGTGTTTTGGTGCTATCATCCCGGATCAGTTATGAGCTGATCCAGAAGGCGGCCCGGGCCCGGATTCAAGTGATGATTTCCAATTCCCGGCCCACGGCACTGGCAGCGTCCATGGGAAAATCATTGAACATGACACTGGCTTTTCCTGCGGGAAACGACCAGATCATGGTGGTATGCGGTGAACACCGCTTTGCCCGAAGTACTGACAACATGCGGGATACCTCCTGAAAAAAAGGGGGACACTCCCGGATCTGATTACCATAGTGAGGAGGAACCATTGAAAATTTTGACAACTGTAAAAAAAGTCGTGGACGTGGAGTTGAATATCCATGTGGAAAACGGCGCCATTCTGGACAAAGGGTTACAGTATGTGATCAATGCCTGGGATGAAAATGCCGTGGAAGCAGCGGTTCAGCTCAAAGAATCCCACAAGGCGGACACCACCCTGGTGTCTCTGGGCAGTGTGGATAATGCCGATATCATCCGGAAATGCTATGCCATGGGGATTGACAATGCCATTCACATCGAAGATCCGGCCCTGGAAAAAGCCGATTCCCCCACTTTTGCCAGAGTGCTTCAAAAAGTCTATGAAGCCGGGGAGTATGATCTGGTGATCACCGGCAAACAGGCCCAGGACACGGACGCCGGCCAGGCCGGTATCATGCTGGCCGAATTCTTGGGCATTCCCTGCGTCAGCAATGTCATCGATATAAAGGTCACCGATGATACCCATATCCAGGTATCCCGGCTGGGGGATGCAGGCACGGAAGTGGTGGATGTGACCCTGCCGGCCGTGATCACGGTGAGTGACAGCATCAATGAACCCCGGCTGCCGGCCATGCGGGGCATTATGATGGCCAAGAAGAAAAAGATCAACGTCATGGATCTGGCCGGGCTGGGAACCTCTTTTGAAGACGTGGGGGGCACTGCTTTGAAATCCGAGATCGTGGAATTCATGCCGACCGAAAAACGCAAAGGCGGGCAGAAGTTTGAAGGTGACCCGGCGGAGATCACTGCCAAAGTGGTGGATCTGCTGGTGAATGAATCCAAGGTGTTATAACCCCATATGAAACGTGAAGGATAGTGACGATGACAAATATACTCGTAGTTGCAGATATCAAGCAGGGGGTGCTCAAAGGGAGCGCTGCCGAACTGTTGTCTAAGGCCCGGGCACTGGGAGCGGATACCGCTGCCGTGGCCGTGGGCAGCCAGGTGAAAGATCTGGCGCCCCAGCTGGCGGCAGCCGGATCCGATACCCAGTATGTGGTGGATGATCCCTCCCTGGAAATATTTTCAGCCGGCCCCTTTGCCGCCGCCGTTGTCAAGGCGGCCAGTGAATTCAACGCGGACATGGTGTGGTTCGGATTTTCAGAAACGGGCAAGGCCGCCGCTCCCCGGGTGGCCGTTCAGCTGGATGCCGCCTGTGCCAATGAAATTATTGATGTGACCCTTGACGGGGATACCGTGCAGATCATCCGTCCCGCCATTGCCAACAAGGTGCTTCAGAAAGTAACGATCAACGCACCGAAACTGGTGGCCCTGGTCCGGGCGGGTGCGTTTGAAGCCGACCCGGAAGTGACGGGCAAGGAAAACGTGGTCGCGCTGGATCCACCGGAAACCGATACCGGGGCCGTGGTCAGGGAGCTGATTTCCGATGCCTCGGGTGAAATCGATCTGACGGATGCGGATATTGTCGTATCCGTGGGCCGGGGGGCCAAAGATCAGAAAGGGGTGGACATGATCAAGGATCTGGCCGATGACCTGGCTGCCGGGTTCGGTTCTTCCCGGGCCATGGTGGATGCCGGGTTGATGGCGCACAACAAGCAGGTGGGCCAGACCGGAAAAATCGTGGCCCCGTCCCTGTACATTGCCGTGGGGATTTCCGGAGCGATCCAGCACCTGGCGGGCATGAACGGGTCCAAGGTGATTCTGGCGGTGAACAAGGACCCGGAAGCACCGATTTTCAATGTGGCTGATTTTGGGATTGTCGGAGACCTCTTTGATGTGGTACCCTTATTGAAGGATGAGATAAAAAAAATTCGGGCGTAATGGCCTGCAACCCAGAAAAATGTATTTGAGGTAGATATGAGTCCGTTGTTCATGACCCTTTTGCTTGTGGTGGGCCTGGGTATTTTCGCCCGGACCATGTATCAGAGAATCCTTTTGCTGATGGCCCTGGAGCCGGCGGACCGGTTTGACCGGATCAAAGACCGGCTCAAAAACATGATCACCATCGCCCTGGGGCAGAAGCGCCTGGTGGGCCGGAAAAAAGAACGGGCCTCGGGTATCATGCATGCCCTGATTTTCTGGGGATTCTGTGTTCTGCTCATCCGGTCCATCACCCTGTACGGAGAGGGGTATGTCCACGGGTTCCAGCTGCCGCTGCTGGGGGAATCATCGATTCTGGGGTACCTGTATATCTTATTGAAAGACATCATGGAAGGGGTGGTCCTGATCATGGTGATCTGGGCGTTCTACCGGCGCCTGGTGGTCAAGCCGGACCGGCTTCACAACACCTGGGAAGCCTATCTGGTCCTGGGCATGATCGGGGTGCTGATGATATCGGACCTGCTGTATGACGGGGCCCGGTTCAACCTGATCGCCTCATACGGCAATCCCGGGGACCTGCATTATTTCAACAACCCGACATTCGGCCAGGAGTTTCTCTGGACCCCGGTGACCATCCTGGCCGGCAACGTGATCTCCGGTTTTTCCGCCACGGGCATGGAACGGGTCATGGGCCTGATGTTCTGGATCCATATCATAACCCAGCTGGCCTTTCTGAATTTTCTGCCCCTGGGCAAGCATTTCCATGTCATTACGTCACTGCCCAACGTGTTTCTCAAAACCCTGGATTATCCCCATGAAAAGATCAAACTGCTGGATCTCGAGGATGAGTCCGTGTGGGAAGACGAGACCCTGGGCGTCAATCACCTGCACCAGCTCAACTGGAAACAGGGACTGGATCTGTACACCTGCACCGAGTGCGGGCGGTGCAAGGAAGTCTGTCCCACCTATACCACGGACAAGCCGTTGAACCTGCATGACTTTAACGACACGCTCAAGGCGGAATTGTACGCCAATGCCGACAACCTGATCCTCCGGGCCAAACTGGCCAAAACCCTGACCGGGGATGAAGAGGCAGATGCCAAAACCAAGGAAAAGATAGCGGTGTTCAAGCCGGAAAAGGCGCTGGTGGGGGATGTGATCGCCCTGGATACCCTGTGGGCCTGCACCACCTGCCGGGCCTGCGAACAGGTGTGCCCCGTGACCATCGAGCATGTGCCCCGGATCATCGCCATGCGCCAGGGCCAGACCCTGATGCAGGGGGAATACCCTGAAGAGCTCAATACCGCGTTCAAGGGCCTGGAACGCAACGGCAACCCCTGGGGCATCGGGTATGACAAGCGGGCCGACTGGGCCGAGGGCCTGGATGTGAAGCTCATGGCCGATCATCCGGATGCCGATTATCTGCTGTGGGTGGGTTGTGCCGGATCATTCGACGACCGGACCCAGAAGGTGTCCAGGGCCCTGGTGAAAATTCTGAAAGCTGCGGATGTGGATTTTGCGATCCTGGGCACGGAAGAAAAATGCACCGGTGATTTTGCCCGCAGGGCCGGTAACGAGATGATGTACCAGATGATGGCCACGGAAAACATCGAGGTGCTCAACGGGTACAACGTGAAAAAGATCATTGCGGCCTGTCCCCACTGCCTGAACACCCTCAAACATGACTATCCCCAGATGGGGGGGCACTACGAGGTGATTCATCACAGTGATTTCGTCAATCAGC
Organism: Desulfotignum sp.; assembly: GCA_011389555.1. Taxonomy (GTDB): domain Bacteria; phylum Desulfobacterota; class Desulfobacteria; order Desulfobacterales; family Desulfobacteraceae; genus Desulfotignum. Next base: position 9,486 of record JAABUD010000307.1, read on the forward strand.
TCATTGCCGACGGAAAAATCCGGGTGAAAAAATCTTTGGCAGGCACGCTCACCTATCATGATCCCTGCTATCTGGGCCGGTACAACGAGATCTACGATGCGCCCCGGGATGTGTTGAACTCCCTGTCCAGCCAGGGCCTGAACGAACTGCCGCGGCACGGCACGGAAAGCTTCTGCTGCGGGGCCGGCGGGGGCCGCATGTGGATGGAGGAAACCATCGGGTCCCGCATCAATGTGGAGCGATCCAGAGAGATTGTGGAGGAAAATGCGGAAACCGTGGCCGTGGGCTGCCCCTTCTGCCTGACCATGATCGAGGACGGCATGAAGGAACTGGACAAAGACGAAGATATCAAGACCCGGGATATTGCTGAACTGGTGGCGGAACATCTCGCTTAGAAAGCCGGGACAGCCAGCCAGCCAGACAGACAAAAAACAGACCATATAAACGATAAACAATATACAGGGAAAGCACAGGCAAAACAAAGGCGGAAAAACCCGTCTTTGTTTTGCCTGTATTTGTATCCAGGGAGGTATCCATGCAGTATCACATGCCGTCACGGCTGTATTTCGGACCCGGACAGATCCGGACACTTTCAACGGTGATTACGGCCAAAAATCCGGTCCTGGTGACGGACAAGGGCGTGGTCAAAGCCGGGCTTGTGGCGCCGGTGCTGGACCAGCTGGGAAAGATCCCGGTATATGACAGCATCGAAGCAAACCCCAAATCCGATACCATCAACAAGATCGCTGGAGAACTGCGGCGGCAAAAGCCGGATCTTGTGATCGGCCTGGGAGGCGGCAGTCCGCTGGATGCGGGAAAAGCCCTGGCCCTGCTGGCCACCAACCCGGGAAATATCCAGGATTATGAAGGCAAAGAAAAATACGCAGTGGATCCCCTGCCGTTTGTGGCCATTCCCACCACCTGCGGTACCGGATCCGAGGTCACCTGGGTATCGGTGATCACGGATGTGGACCGCAGATTCAAGATGAGCATCAAGGGGCCGAAGCTGTATCCGGCTGTATCCATTGTGGACCCGGATCTTATTGCAACGCTGCCTGCACCCATGGTTGCGGCCACGGGTATGGATGCGTTGACCCATGCAGTGGAAGCCTATCTGGCAAAGCCGGCCACCCTGATCACCGATACCCATGCAGTAAAGGCCGTGGGGCTGATCCTGGGATCCATTGAAAAAGCCTTTGCCGATATCCAGGCCAATGCCCGGCACAGAGAAGATCTCATGTACGGTTCCATGGTGGCCGGACTGGCATTCGGCAACGCCGATGTCACGGCGGTGCACTGCATCTCCGAGTCCATCGGTGCTTTGTATGATATCCCCCATGGGGTGGCCAATGCCATGTTTCTGCCCCATGTCCTGGATTACAACCTGCCGGCCTGCACCCGGAAAATGGCAGCCCTGGCCCGGACCACCGGCATTGATGCCGCATCCGATGACCAGGCAGCCAGGGCCTTTATCCAGAAAATCAAAGACCTGT
>JAABUD010000308.1 GCA_011389555.1 Desulfotignum sp.
GAAGAACGTCTGATATTTCGAGGTATAATAGATCCTTATGCCGTTTGTCTGGTGACCCCAACTGCAGCCGTCCTGGCTGCCAACACCCGTGAAAAAAGAACTTTATCTCTCCATAATTGGATAAGCAGAGTTTTAGGGGTAATCAGATATCTCAAAATATATCCGATTGTATCTTTTGTCCCAATTCTTCATATGGTGGTTTTTCAAGCATAAGAAATCCATTCGTTACTCGGAAACCAATTTGACCACGATGGAGAAGCTATTATTGATATGTCGCGATCACAATGCTTGCATTATTAAATAGTCTGCCAAAACTCGATGCATTATTGCAATTTTCTTTGATTGGGGCCATACTCAAACATAATTATCTATACTGGATTCTCACAACCCTCAATGATACTCAAGGTATTTGTAAAAAAACCACTCAGAATTTTATTTCGCAAACTTTCATGGAAATCCAGATTAAAAAAGTCAAGTATATTGATATTATGTGCAACTCATGGGATCAATATCGTACCGAATAGTTCAAATTTGGATACTGATTAACAATCAACGCTCAATGCGTACCTTCACCCGACGTCTGCCCCACGTTAGAGCGTCCTTGTGTGAATCAAAATAGAGATCGAGCCTTTCCGGGCCTTTGATGGCACCACCGCGATCATTTACTACCCCCCATCCATATCCGGGAATCTTCATGCGGGTGCCAAAAGGATAATCCTGTGTTCGACAGCGGTAGGTTCATGAAATCCCAAGATGCCTGTCAATAAAGGGATACAGGAATCCTAAAAATAGGTGTAGTGCCCACAAAATTAAGGGGTTTTAAGGGGTTCCGGTGAAGGACTTCACTCTTTTTGGTTAGATATTTTTAATTTTTTCAGGATCTTGCGCTGAGCCTGAGTCGGTTCAGTGTATTGTAGTATACACCCATCTTTATGCAAAAATTCTCCTAAATGAAGACGTTCCAGCTCAGCCCGGGCCCTGGGCCAGGTCATGCCGGTCTCCAGCTCTGTGACCCGCACCAGCAGCAGAGCCAGCCAGCAAAGCATAACATGGGAGCGGATGCGATCAGACCGGGTATGGTACACCGGCCTGAGGGACAGGCCCGCGTGTAGCCTTTTTCCGGGTGCCGGGTGTTGTGGGCCAACTGAATATACTCTACCTCAGACCCATCCTTGTTCTTCCATTTTATGCTGCGCACATACATGCCCAATAAAAAAGCATGTATTTCCATCAATGTCAACAATAAATCTTCAATTCGTGTGCCCACAAGTTTTGAGCTCAGAACCGACATCCGTCCTGATTTTATTGAATATTTTGACAAAATCCTGAAAAAATGATCCTATGACTGTCGAACACAGGATTATATCCTTGAATTGGTCTGCGATGTGACAGACTCCCGAATTCCGGTTTTTGATGAATGGTATTGATTTTTTTAACCTTAAGGTCACCAGATGAAATTGAGTTGAGGAATCACCGGTGGACTATGCTCAAAATCAGCTTAAATTTGAAGTTTTTCAAACTTTTCCGGCAAATATCAATATAGTTTCTCTTTTCTTTTCAAAAGCTTGATTTTTTTTCTTGTCTTAAATTTGTTACCCTGATACAGGTACAACATGTTGGACCTGTATCAGGGTGGAGATAATATTTCGGATTATGGAGGATTTTTTATGGTTTGGTTAACAAAAAGCAAGTTCTTATCCCTATCCCTCAAAGAAAAGACAGGGAGTATTCTGTTCAGCGTTGTGCGTGTTCGACCGCGGTTCCTTGTGCAGGGCCTGCTTGTGGCCCTGATCCTTGCAATCGGGCCGGCGATGCCCCGCTCCGCCCTGGCCCAGGAGGTCTGGCATCTTGTTGATCGGGACTATCCTATCATGGCTGAATCCATCTGGGCCGTGACTGAAGGGCGCGACGCCGGCTCGTCCATCAAGCTGCGACGCCGCAATGCCCGCAATGTCATACAATACATCCACATTCAGCGCACACGCGGCAATCTGGAATGTCGGCGGATCAGTACGTTCAATTGGAGCGAGACCCTGCCCGAAACCGTGACGCCGGGCACGCCCGTTCATATCGACCTCGAAGCCACCCTCGACGTCTCGCAGGGCAACGGATGCAAGGTCGGGCGCCTGTCTGTGACCTTTGGCACGCGATCCGAACCCTTGCGCGAACGTGCCCCCAACATCCGGCATCTTAACCAGGGGCTTGCCGTACCAAATGGTTGGTTTGGCGGCTCGTCGGGCGCAACCGAGATCTTTCAGGTTTCCGCCCGTCCGGACCTGCCGAACAACGCCTATTTCACAGTCGCCATTCACCTGTCGGACGGCAGCAGCGTCGACGAGGTCGTTGCGCTCTATCTATACGAGAAGGCCAGGCGGTTCTGAGATTGAGTTGGTCGAATACATGGGCATGAAGCCGCCGCCCACCATGCCCTGAACATCTGCCGGGACAGGCCGCCAAAGCGATGCCGCCCGGCGAGGTCCGGGATCAACGACCGATGGCGCGGGCATCCGGGGTCGCACGATGCCGCGATGAAGGGAGTGCAGACCATGAGACGATCCTGCATTCTGGCGCATGTGCTGGCCGTGCTGGTCATACTCGGCCTCGTTATGGCCTCGTTCGGCGCCCTCGCGGCGGTGTGTCCGACCACCGGCAGGCATCTGGGCGAGGCCTATGCAGGGGACTATCTTCCCTCGGCCGCCGCCGACCTATCTATGCGCGGCGATAGTGCCCTGGCCGAACTGGCGCAATGGTACGGCTATGCGCTGGGCCAGGCGAGGGAGCGAGCCAAGCGCGGATCACAAACCGCAGCCTGCCTGTGCGCGCTGGATCAATATATGCAGGACCAGGCCAAGCCCAGGGGTCTCCTCGGCCGGTATGTTGCCGGCTACATGGGCGCGCCGCCGATGGGCCGCCTGGCCGGCTTGATCCAGCCGGACAGGCTGATGGCAATGCTCGACACCCTGGTCCAGGAAAGGGCCATCGGCGGCAGTGGATCGAACAACGGTTCCGGCGGTGGGTCCGAGGGAGGAACCGGCAGGGGCGGCGACATCGATGGGTTCGTCGGCACCTGGGACCTGGTGGATCTGGCCATCTTGGAGGATGGCGAATACGTTCCGAATGTCCGCTTCAGCTATATTGGTTTTTCACTTTTTCATGGTTCCTTTTTTAAAACACCTGAAGTTTTTACCGACAGGCAAATATCTTCAACTCAAATTTCACGGTTTAATTTGTTTCGGGCCATTGAAAAAAAAGAACCGGATATTGAGCAGCTTTCAAAAACCATTCAGGCGGACGTTTCCATCAGCTTTCGATTATTGTCTTATCTTAATTCAGCTGCTTTTGGATTTTCCAAGAACATTGAAACGGTTCATAAAGCCATTACCTTGATGGGGTGGAAGCCGTTAAAGAAATGGCTGCGTGTCATCATTTTATCGGACATGGGAAGAAAAGACTCGGATGCTACAGATCTGATATTTTTGTCCGCTCAGCGGGGTAAATTTTTAGAATCCATCGCCATCGATCATGATTTCTGGGGATTTAACCCGGATACAATCGTTTTCTGAGATCGGTGAGATGTTTACTACTGGTCGGGATTGCCGGCTTTCCAAAATCTCCGTGGAAAAAACTGCAGTCGAGGCTGTCGGAGAACTCCTCTTTTTTTTCTTTATTCAGTTTAATCATAATCAAGAAACCCATACGCAGGTATCTAAATCTACATCCGGTCCATTCATAAACGTCCCCGGTAAGGCGATGTGACCGGTTCCGGTTCTGCTGAAAATATAAACATCATCACGTAAGTCCAGCATCCGCCGTAAAAAAGGGCCCAAAGACTTTCTTCCACAGGGATACCGATGATCAGAATCCCACTCAGATCTGTATGGTTCCATTGGCTGATGAATTCAGGAAACGTATAAATGATGCCCGCCAGCAGCATGGAATGAAATGCGCAGAAGACAACAGCGGTCTTCACAGCATAAGGCAGGACAAACCGGCGGTTAAAATGCAGGATCACGCCGACGACACAGATCCCCAAAAAGGCCTGGGTCATAACATTAAGGGGCACCTGGCGCATCATTAACAGAACGGGAATTCCCAAAAACAAAATCCTGCAGTACCGTTTCAGCACGGTTGCGGGCGACAAGACCAATTTAATCCGGTCCTTTCCGTATAAAGCAACAACCCAGGCAATCGCACCCGTGGCAAAAGAAAACAGGATATCTTCAACGCCAAGAGTCAGGCTAAACAACCTCACCGGACGCCAGTATTCGGGAACGAAAAAAAAAGTGGTCATACTGCTGGGCATGGACAACAGTCCGGATATGCACATGGGTTTTCGATGCTGCGGATACAGCCACCACAACCCACAGGAAACGGCCAGCAGCAGCAAACAGGCAATCATATACGGATACTCAGTCAAAAGGTATCCTCTTTAATGGCGTTAAAAATTTTCATTCATAACGAAGGGCCCGGGTGGGGTTGATCCTTATGGCCCGCCAGGCAGGATAAATTCCTGCCGCCGTACCCAGGCCGACGACAATCAAAAAAAAATTCAGGAGCTGCACAAAACTTACACCGGGTTCAATATAAGCCCGAAGCTCTGTCATTCTCACCAGAAAATGCATACCCGATACCCCCAGGGCAATACCTGCAAGTGCCCCGAAAACTGTCAGCATAAAGGCTTCCATACCGATCATGCTCATGATACGCACCGGATGCCATCCCAAAGCGCTGAGGACACCGATTTCCCGTCTACGCTCGGTAACGGACATTAAAAGGGTATTGACCACCACAAAGAGACAGATCAGAATCGCTATGGCAGATGTCCCCCATGCAATGGCCCTGAAAAGCTTTAAAATTTTATTGTTGTCCGCCACCTGTCCGGTCTCCTGGAAGGTGATCCGATCAAACCGCTCATTCAAGCTTGACACCATTTTTTCAACAGATGCCGGATCATGATTGTTTTCAAGCCTGATATTAAAGACCGTGACCTGGCCTTTTTTTCCGGTGAGCCTCTGCATTGCTCCCAGGGGCATGACAATGGTGTTATTGTTCAGGCTGCCCCGGGCACGGTAGATGGCGGCGATTTCAAAGGACCGGCCGCCGATCATGATGGTATCGCCTTTTTTTTCCCCCAGGGCCTGTGCCAGCGACTGGCCCATCACCACCCGATTCTGATCCCCGGTATCCTCGATATTGCCTTCAATCAGATCGAGGGTACCCCAGAGAAACGAATGCTTAGGCCAGCCGCTTAACAACACGACACTGCCCTGCCCAACCTGGATCAAATCAATAAGCTCACCTGAGACATCCCGGATGCCCCGGGTTTTATGAATTTGGGGTTCAAGATCCTGGGCAAGCGTTGCTGTCAAGATTTCTGCTGCCCCTTTGCGCATGCCTAAAACCTGTGTGCCTTTTTCACTTAACCCGGTTGTCCAGGCGTGTTCCACACCATTAGAAAGCCCCACCAATGCCACAAGACTTGCCATGCCCAGGGCAACCCCAAGACAGGTCAGCAGCGTCCGCATCGGCCGTCTTAAAAGATTCCCGGCACAGATGGTACTAAAGTGCATGGGCAGCCTCCGGTTGCGATCCGGTCACAAGACTTCCGTCAGCCAACCGAATCAAATGTTCCGCCCTGCTGGCGATCTCCATGTCATGGGTCACCAAAAGCAGGGTTGTGCCTTTGTCTTTATGGATGCTTTCAAGCAGGTCTATGACCTGCTTTGAATTGCCCGAATCCAGGTTTCCGGTGGGTTCATCTGCAACAATAATATCCGGCTCGTTGGCGAGAGACCGCGCAACGGCCACCCGCTGTAGTTCACCTCCGGACAGTTTTGAAGGCATGTGGTCAAATCGCTGCGACAACCCTACAAGATCCAGGAGGGTTTGGGCGCGCTGCCTTCTTTTAACAGCACTCAGGCCGGTACCGAACATGGGGATCTGGACATTTTCAACCGCCGTGAGGGTTGGAATCAGGTTGAAGGACTGAAATACAAAACCGATGTGATGTTTGCGAATACGGCACCACTGTGACTGCCTGACCGGCTCAACATCCCGGTAAAACACTTGGCCCCGTGTAGGAGAGTCCAATCCGGTCATCAGGTTGAGCAGTGTGCTTTTTCCGCTGCCGCTGCTTCCTAAAAGTGCGATAAAGCTGCCTTGTTCAACGAACAGGCTGACCTGATTTATGGCATTAATCCGGCCCTGTTCAAAGGCCCGGCTCACATTTTCCAGTCTGAGGATATGCACAAACGTTATCGCCTTTTTCCGCAACCGGATATTTTACTCCGAATGACTTAAATCTATACTGCCGTTATCTTTTTTAAGCTTTCATTAGGATAGGAACTTGCTTTTTGGTAAACAAAGCTTCAAAAACTCTTAAGCCCCCAATATTATTCCCCCACGGATACAAACACAACATGTTTTGCTTGTATCAATGGGAGGGAACTTAAGTCAAGAAAAAAATAACGCTTGTAAAATCCAAAAATAATAATATCTTGAGTTGGTTGAATTCTCCGGCCGTAAAAAATTTACGCAATACGCAATTGTCACATGGATTTGTGATTTTGGGATCAAGGGAATTTTTGAATCATGATGGCATTTTCCTGAAATCCATAGGTCACAAACGACTGAAAAGTTTTGCCAAAGACTACCTGGAATTGCTTGGGACTTCCTCCGCGATCTACGAGGCAAACGGCCACTATGCCTTCGGGATTTTTGCTTCAGGCTGGTGCCGAATGATGGACAGCACCTCGCGTAAACTTTGCAACACCCCTGACAATGTTAAAACGCTCAATTCCGGTCGGTGGTTGTGCCATGAATCCTGCTGGAGTGACTGCACCAAAAGAGCCATTGCCAAGCGTGCGGAGGTGGATATCGCGTGTAACGGCGGCATTCGAATGCACGCCGTGCCGATTGTTGCTGGCGGAAATGTAATCGGGGTGATCAACTTCGGGTACGGAGATCCACCGAAAGATCCTGAAAAACTCAGGATGCTGGCTGATGTCTATCATCTTAATTACGACGACCTTCTCCGCGAAGCCACGGCGTATGATTCCCGCCCTCCCTATATTATTGAGATGGCAAAAAAACGTCTCAGCAGCACAGCCAAGAACTTCAATCCGCACTTGCATGCCATCGCTACTGACGGGTGTTTCCTTGATGATGGCAGATTCAGGACAGCACCGGGCTTTATCTTGGAAGACCTGGAAGAGATTTTCCGGTATAAGGTGTTGAAAATGCTTAAAAAGGAGGGCAAAATAAATGATGCTGTTATTGAAAATATGCTTTCGTGGCACCACAGTGGCTTCTATGTTTATATCGGTGACAGGATAACACCTTCAGACAAAACAGGTCTTGGCAACCTGGCACGCTACATCATCCGGATCTGCTTCTCCCAGGAACGAATGGTCTATGTCCCGGCTGAAGAATCGGCGGATGGTATTGCCAAAGTGGTTTATACATCAAAAGACCGGAAGTCCCGAAAAGTTTTTAACGCTCTGGACTGGTTGGCCAGGCTTACGACCCATATTCCCGGAAGATATGAGCAGACGGTCCGTTACTACGGCTTCTATTCGAACAAATCCCGGGGGATGAGAAAAAAGGCCGGTACGGATGATACCATTCCTGCGGTTATGCCAAATGAGTTATCTTCTAAAGAATCCAAGCAGAACTGGGCACGCCTGATCCAAAAAATTTATGAAGTCGAGCCTCTTGTGTGCCCAAAATGCCAGGGTCAGATGAGAATTATCAGCTTTATCGAAGAGCTTGATGTCATAGAAAAAATATTACGCCACCTTGATTTTTGGGATACCCGCAACCATGACCCTCCGCAAAAGGTTTCCGATTATATCCTTGAATTGGTCTGCGATGTGACAGACTCCCGAATTCCGGAATTGGAGAGTTGGTATTGATTTTTTTGAAATTGGGTTGAGGAATTACTGTGGGCTATACTCAAAATCCTTTTATTCTATATATTTATCAAAATTTTGTCAGAAATCTCAAAACATTTCTTTCTTTCTTTTTTTTTGATCTTGATTTTTGTCTTGACATAAACTGACCGCCCCTGATACAAGCACAACATGTTGTGCTTGTATCAGGGGCGCAATAATATTTTTAACTTAAGGGATTTTTGATACTTTCTTTGACAAAAAGCAAGTTCTTATCCCTCATGATGAACCGAGTTCAATGCAAGGCTGCTTATGGCTTTGGTTATATGTTTTGTCAGGTCAGTTAAGCGACCAGTTCCGTTCGCATATCACCACGAACTCGCCATAACACGCACCTCGTTCGTATAATTACTGGATGAGTGCACAGGAGGTTGACAGTGACTGCAATGCTAAGAATCGCCGGGAACGGCGGCATTTTTCTTTTTTGCTCACTTCTGATATGTCTGTTTCCGCTATCTCAATCCTCGATAGCCGCCGGTCCGAGTGACTATCTTGGCAACGGAATCAGTGCCACGCAGGAACTTGCCGGTTGGGACACACATCAAGCCATCCGGTCCAACCAGTCGCGGGATTACATCTACGCCACCACGAATTTGAAGAAGTCCGGCGGCGGGTATGGACGAAGCGCCCATCTCAGTTTGCAATTACAGGAATACAGCAGCGATTCCGATGCTCGGCACGATTACGAGCGACGGGTTCGCATAACAAGAGGCAACAGCGAGTACAAAGTATTAGGGCAGGATCTTGGGATTGGAGACAAGAGCTTGTTCTATGAACACTACATGATGGTTCAGCGGGACGGCACACCTAAAGGACGTCCGGCCTACTATGTCTATGCGCTGCAGGGCAAATGGCTGCTGCGGGCGTCATTGTACGATCGGCTGGATGAGAGTTTTGTTTCGGATGCCTCGGCAAAGCAGATCGTGCAACGTGTCAGCAAGAACATCTTTGCCAATATCGGACCGAGCCAAGAGCACCTCCCCATCATCGAAATGGAAGAGCCGTCTGACTGTGGGAAGGCCGGGGAGCTGACCCGCTACCTGAAAAAGCTCAGGGATCACCGCTCCACTTTGGCGGGGCTGGAAAAAGATGTCGATACGCTGCTTCGCGACCCCAACCTCAGCGACACCATGAAGGCGGAATTCGGGAATCGCCTGTATCGCCATGGGAGGGAGTTTTCCCGCACATTAGTGGATTTTCAACGCGCCGAGACCCGTCGCGGGCTTTACGAAGAACTCAAGCTGATTTCGGCTTGCGCCTTCCATCTGAATCTGGCGATCAGCAAGTATCACGCGCTGGTCGGTGTTGAGCGGGATCTTTCCACTCCGGAGGAACGTCGGGCCGTTCAGAGTGAGGTCATGCGCAAGGCGCTCGAACTTACGAAGATGAATATTGCCTCGAAATTAGAGTCCGAAGGTCTTCAGGACATCGTGACCAGCGAGAGCTGGGACGAAGTGTTGGAAAAATCAACCTACCACGCGGGTCGAAAGGTGGATGAGTTTATTGATCGGGAAACCGAAAAAATCTTTGGACTGGGTTTTCACGACGTCCGTTCCGCCCGCCGGGCGATCCAATTGCAGATGCGCAATGAGGTACGTCGCCAAGTGGCAAAACTGCTCGTGAAGATCACGACCAATGAAATCCTCATCGAGTTCGCCGCCGCGCCGATCATTCGCTGGATCGAACGCGACTTGATTCCGCACCTGCGGGAAGCGCTGCGCAATAAAGGCAACCTTGACGCACGGATGGTCCGGTCCAAGCAAACACTCGAACGAGCAAGGAGAATCCTTTATTCCCTTCCCTGTACGGCGAGACTCAGCGAAGTGGAAAACGCCATGGGGACGGCCCGGGGAATCATCCATGAGACGCATTTCCTGATGGGCGACCTTCGGTCCGCGAACCGGATTCCCGCCTATGGCGAGATGTCGGATGCGATCGGTAATGTACAACGTGCTTTGTTCATCACGTCCAATCGTTTCCTGCTCGAAAAACCGGACTACGAAGAAGAACTCGACTATGTCGTTATGGAAGTGAAAAAGATGCTCGCGGAACTCGATCGTCTGGAGCCCCCCGAGGAGCAGGAAAAGGCGAAGCCGCTGGACCTTGAGGCAAACAGTCGTCTGGCCTGGGACTACATCAAGGGCCGGAACGGCAAGCCAAGGGACTACGACAAGGCCTTCATATACATCAAGAAAGGCTGCGACGGCGGCATGATCCGCAACTGCGTCACCCTGGCCTGGATGTACGAGAAGGGCCGCGGCGCAGCCAAGGACTTGTCCAGGGCGGCGGCGCTGTACCGCGACGCTTGTAAAGAAGGAAA
>JAABUD010000309.1 GCA_011389555.1 Desulfotignum sp.
TGCTGGGGCTGGCGGTCATTGTGATGGAGATTTTTGTACCCTCTCTGGGGCTTTTATCGGTTATGGCTGCCGGAATATTATTGTATTCCCTTTATCTGGTATTTAACACCATTTCTTTTTCTATGGGTATGGTGTTTCTGGGGGTGGATATTTTATTGATACCGGTTATTCTGATTCTGGGATTCAAGGCCCTGGGGGCCTCTTCTTTATCCCTGCATAAAAAATTGTCCAGCAGGGAAGGGGTTTCTTCCCAGGCCCCGGATCTGGTATCATGGAAGGGAAAAAAGGGAGAGGCAGTAACGGATTTACGGCCTTCAGGCACGGTAATGATAGAGGGAAAACGCCTGGATGCGGTAACCGATGGAGAATATATGGATGCCGGTACACCGGTTGTGGTGACCCTGGTGTCGGGAAACAGAATCGTGGTTGACAAAATTGAATAAGGAGAAGCAGACATGGAGTTTATGTATATCCTGATAATTATTGCCGGTGTAATCGGCGTGGCCCTGTTTTATTTTATTTTTGCCTATATTGCCCTGTGGCTCCAGGCATTGGTGTCCGGTGCAAAGGTCGGACTGATCAACATTATTTTCATGCGGTTTCGAAAAGTCCCCCCCAAATTGATTGTGGAGTCCAAGATCATGGCGGTGAAAGCCGGCATGGAGATTCCCACGGACAGCCTGGAATCCCATTTTCTGGCCGGCGGGAATGTCTCCCGGGTGGTCCAGGCCCTGATTGCCGCAGACAAGGCCAATATTGATCTGACCTTTAACCGGGCTGCCGCCATTGACCTGGCAGGCAGAGATGTGTTGGAAGCGGTGCAAATGTCGGTGAATCCCAAGGTCATTGAAACCCCGCTGGTGGCGGCCATGGCAAAAGACGGCATTCAGCTCAAGGCGATTTCCCGGGTCACGGTCCGGGCCAATATTGACCGCCTGGTGGGCGGGGCCGGTGCTGAAACCATTCTGGCACGGGTGGGAGAAGGCATAGTCACCACCATCGGGTCTGCCGAGACCCACAAAAATGTGCTGGAAAACCCGGATATGATTTCCAAGACGGTCCTTAAAAAAGGCCTGGATGCCGGTACGGCCTATGAAATCCTGTCCATTGATATTGCGGATGTGGATGTGGGCAAAAACATCGGTGCGGAACTGGAAACCGACCGGGCCGAGGCAGACAAGAAAATCGCCCAGGCCAAGGCGGAGGAAAAGCGGGCCATGGCATTTGCCACGGAACAGGAGATGCGGGCACGGGTACAGGAGATGCAGGCCAAGGTGGTGGAAGCCGAAGCCGAGGTGCCCCTGGCCATGGCAGAAGCCTTCAGAAGCGGTAATCTTGGCATCATGGATTATTACAAAATGAAGAATGTGGCCGCGGACACAAAGATGCGGGACCAGATCTCCAAGGGAGAAGATGGTACCGGCAAGGATGATCAAACCACGTAACCGTTGAAGTGAGAAAAGGCAGGCTTTTCACTCAGACAAAACATCTGTATGAAAAGCCTGCCGCCTTACTGTAAGGAGTGTATATGGATCAGGAAACCCTTATTAATCTGGTTCTGGTGTTTTTCTTTCTGATTGTTACCACCCTGGTCAGGGGGCTGAAGGCCAGAAAACAAAAAAAAGAGGTGACAAAGAAAACACAGGCGGCCCAGCCATCCGGGTTTTCCTTTTTCCGGAAAATCAGAGACCAGATACAGGAATCGTTGCAGGAACTGGAAAAACAGGCCCGGCAGCAACGACAGCAACAGGAACCGGAACCTTCGGATGCCACGTTCTGGGATGAACTTTCTGAAGACGACAGGTTTCACGAAGATCAGGAAATGCCACCGGAAACGGAAAAAACATATGTCCGCACCCGGGATCGGACCGGTGATCCGATACAGGAAATGGCACTTGAAAATCAGGTTCACGACCAGGAAATCAAGACCCCGCGTTCTCCCAAAGAGGTGCCGCCGCCTGCCCTGCAACATCCTTATGGCCGCCGGCCCAGCCTGCGGCAGGCCGTGGTCTGGGCCGAAATCATCGGCAAACCCGTGGCTTTGAAAAAAGAGCCGCCCGGATCCGTGTTTTAGGCATCCGGCAGATAGGTGTGATGCATACCTCAATGTAGTGGCCAGAGACATCTTATGATAGAAAACCATTTTGACATTGCTTTTATCGCTGATCTGGCGCTCCGTGAAAAACAGATTCAGCAGAATTACCGCCCTGTTATCGCTGTTCACAAATGGTTTGCCAGACGTCCGGGTACCTTGTTCCGGGGGCTTTTGCTGTCGGAATTTCCAGGCAGCAAACCTTTGCGGGACACCTTTTATGAATCCAACAATTTTTCAGGTCTTCATGTTGCGGACCCGTTTATGGGAGGTGGAACACCCGTACTTGAAGCCAATAGAACCGGCTGTGATATTACCGGATTTGATATCAATCCCATGGCCTATTGGATCGTCAAGCAGGAGATCGAACATCTTGACCTTGCTGCCTATGCAGAAGCAGCCGCGGATCTTAGGACGTCACTTGAAGCAAGGATTGGCCATCTGTATCGCACGCGGTGTGTTTTATGTGACTCGGAAAAAGCGCATGTAAAATATTTTCTCTGGATAAAAAACATTACATGCAATGCGTGTGGTGAATCCATTGATCTGTTTCAAAAATATCTGATTGCAACAGATGCCAGGCATCCCAGAAATGTGTTTGTGTGTCCGGATTGCGGTGAATTGACAGAAACCGGCAACCGGAAAGACCCGGGATCATGTGCACATTGTCATACAGGACTGACGTATGACGGGCCTGCGAAAAGGGGGCACTGTAAATGCCGATCTTGCGGAACCGATAACCGGTTTCCTGACTCTGGCAACGGACCTCCCCGTCACCGCCTGTTTGCCATGGAATACTATTGCAAAAGCTGTAAATCGTCTCATACCGGCCGTTTTTTCAAAAAACCGGATTCAGAAGATAATCAAAAGACAAAAGAAGCGGAGAAGATGTGGGCATCTATCGCGGCTCGGTTTGTTCCGGATGATAAAATACGCAGCGGGGATGAAAGCAACCGGCTTCACCGGTGGGGATATCAATATTACCGGGAAATGTTCAATACAAGGCAGCTTCTGGGGCTGGAGCTTTCCGCACAAATGATTTTTCGGGTTCCTGATGAACGGGTACGCAATGCCCTCAGTACAAATCTTTCAGATCTGCTCCGGTACCAGAACATGCTGTGCCGATATGATACAAAAGCGTTGAAATCTCTTGATATATTTTCCATTCACGGGTTTCCTGTGGGGTTGGTGCAGTGTGAATCCAATTTTCTCGGTATTATGGAACCGGGTCGGTATACCTGTGTTGGCAGTGGCGGCTGGGCCAATATAATTGAAAAGTTCAAAAAAGCCAAAACATATTGTGACCAGCCATTTGAAGTACAGGTTGTGGGACGAAAGAAAAAAATCATCCCCATTAGTGAAGAATGGATCGGAGACCGGTTTAATGGAGTGGACTCCGTCAATATCCGGAAAGTTGACATTTCATGCCGGGATGCTGCAAGTGCTGATCTGCCGGATAATTCACTGGATGCAGTTTTTACAGATCCGCCTTATTTTGGTAATGTCCAGTATGCCGAACTCATGGATTTCTGTTATGTCTGGTTGAAAAAACTGGTGGGGCAGACATCTTCCGCTTTTAATGCCCCCTCAACCAGAAATGCACATGAGTTGACTGGAAACGTTGATATGGGCCGGGATTTAAAGCATTTTACCGAAGGGCTTTCAGCGGTATTTCAGCGCATGGCAATGGCATTGAAAAACGGTGCCCCGTTCGTTTTTACATATCACCACAACAAACTGGAGGCCTACTATCCTGTAGCGGTGGCAATTCTGGATGCCGATCTGGTCTGTTCGGCATCACTTCCCTGCCCCGGTGAAATGGGCGGCTCCATTCATATAAACGGCACAGGATCATCTATCATAGATACCGTATTTGTCTGCCGTTCAACAGGTACGATGAAGCGGAAATGGCTGGCTGATTCACCACAGGCGGTTGCAGAAATTGTGAATGCGGATATCGCCTGTCTTAAAAATGGGAATGTCAAACCAACTCCGGGTGATATCCGGTGTATCATTTTCGGCCACATGGTTCGCTTGGCCATCTGGTCTTTGCGGTCCCAGTGGAAAAAAGACAAACCGGTCTCGTCACGAATAACTAAAGTTGCCGCCTGGCTTCTGCAGTTCGGACGTCTGGCGGAAATAGAACAATTTTTAGAAAACGACAAGGCGATGACAAACCCTGATAAAACTTTATTTGCCATTAATGAATCACTGGAGAGCTATGAAACCGAAAATACAGAAATTCCCTTTTGAAGCTGCTGCAGAAGAGATCCTCAAGGACATTGACAGCTATATTGACAGCGTGTTTTCATGCCTTGAATCAGAGTTTCTTGTCATGCCCAAGGGAGAAGGGTTTGTTGAATACCCGGTTTTCGAACGTGGATACGAGGTATTAAAGGCGGTAACCAATGGATTTTCCCGGCTGGACCCTGAAAAAATTTTCCCGGTAACGGTTTCCGAACCAATTTCTCTTGTGGTCCTGCGTGCCATGCTGGGGTTTACACCGCCTGAATGGGGATATGTTACAACGCAGAGAACAGGTGTTTCCGTCACACAGGGGTTTGTAAGGTCCCTTGACCGGAAAATTCGTATATCCCCTGAAACAGCACTTAAGATCAATGGGGTCGTTGGAGAGCGGGTTGTTGCGATGGTTCATACGGCATGTGACTTGTTATCAGAAGGCGCACCAAAAATGGAGACCGCACTGTTGCATCGTCTGGACAAGGCGGATACCAGACAAGGAATTGCAAGCATCAAAAATCTTTCCAGAATAGGGGCGCCATACGCCATGCTGCTGTATGAACGGCTTCTTGGAAGACCTTTTGCCGGACATCGGGATTCTGTGAGTGACATTATTGGCGATACGCTGGAATCTGCAATCGAAGAAGTTCTCTTCAGATCTGCCATCAGTTTTCGGAAAACCAAGCGGGCGGAAAGGATCGAGGGGTTTGACCAGTCTCCGGATTTTATTATTCCCAGTGAATTTAATCCCCAGATCATCATAGAAGCCAAGATTACTGAAGATGATGGCACTGCACGTGACAAAGTGACACGTATTCAGCATCTTGGTGAATTGAGCCTTGCCGGCCGGCGTGCAGACGATCCGAAATATGAAGTGATCGCATGTATCGGGGGCCGTGGTTTCGGGGTACGCAGAGAAGATATGAAAAAAATGATTATTGCTACCAGGGGCAAGGTTTTTACCTTGAAAACTCTGGATCGGTTGATTGAATGTACCCGGTTGAAAGAGTTTCAGGCAGAACAGTCATAATATGCGCTATTGATCCTGCACTGTTTTTGATGGGGGGGATGGCCGGTCGGATCAGTCAGACTCCTTTGAACCGGGCCTCCCGCCGTTCCAGAAAAGAGGCCAGGCCCTCCTGAACATCCCTTGATGTCATTAACGGCATCAGGTCGGGCAGCAGGCGGACAATGGCGGCCTGATCCCCGTGTGACCGGGCCAGGCGGCTGGACCGCAGGGAGGCGGCAACGCCCAAGGGGGCCTGCTTTGCAATGGTATCGGCAATTGCCAGGGCCGTGTCCAGACAGGATCCCGCCGGGGTTACCTCCTGGACCAGGCCCAGGCGAAACGCTTCTTTGGCCGTGATTTCATCCCCCGTCAACAGATATCGCATGGCATTTCCCCAGCCCACTTCCTGGAAAAGACGGACCGTGGCACCTCCCACCGGGTAGATGCCCCGCTTGATCTCGATCTGGCCGAACCGGGCCGTGTCTGCCGCCACCCGGATATCACAGGCCAGCAGCAGCTCCAGGCCGATGGTCAGGCAGATTCCCTGGACCGCCATGACCACGGGTTTGCCCACCTGTCTGTCCGGGTCCAGCCCCAGGGGGTCCATCCCCGCCTCCGGCAGTTCGGGAAACTGGCCCCTGGAAAAGCATTCCGCCCATTCCGGCAGGTCCAGGCCGGCGGTGAAATGGTCCCCTTTGGCATACAGCACCCCGCACCGCAAGTCTGGATTGCGGTGCAGCTCGCCATAGGCCAGGCTCAGCTGCCGGTACAGATCCAGGTCAAAGGCATTGCGTTTTTCAGCTCTGTTCAGTCCCATGAGCAGCACATGGCCTCGAATGTCCTTTTTCAACTTGCTGTCGGGCGTTCTGTCTTTCGATGTCCGGGGACCTTTCTGCATGGTCTTCTGTCTCCTTTGGAATGAATGTCTGTTTGTGCATTGCATCTGCCGCAAAAAAACGGTATATGGAGATATCCAGTACTGAAAGATTTCTACCCCATCGCATAAAAGGAGTCAACCATGAAAAACGCGCTTTTGACCACTGCCGAAAAACTGACACCGCCGGCAGAAACAGCTATCCGGGAATTTGAAGCAAAATGGGAACAGATCGCCGCCAAAGGCACCCGGCTTCTCTTGGCCAGGCCGGACCTTGCAAAACTGGTGGGAAAGGGAAATGAACAGATGGCTGAAGACAACAACCGCAATTTTCCCCGGTTCATGTTATCGCTGTTTTCATATTATCAGCCTGCCGTGTTTGTGGAAACCGTGCTCTGGGTATTTAGGGCCTACCGGTCCCATGGGTTTCACACCACCTACTGGGCCGCCAATCTCAACATCTGGGTAGACCTGCTGCAAAAAGAACTGTCCGCTGATGCGTGGCAGCAGATGTATCCGTTCTACAACTGGCTGATCGTCAACATCCCCGTGTTTACCGCCGTCACGGATACCGATCTAACAGGGGCCGTTTCAGACAGCCCGGATCACCTTCATGGTCCAGGTACACAGAAATGATCACCGAGGCGCTGTACCAGGAATACCTGGCCCTGCTGTTAGAGGGAAACCGCCGGGAATGTGCCCGCATCGTGCAGCAGCTGCTGGACCGGGATATCGAGATCCAGACCCTGTATGCCGACCTGTTCCAGAAAAGCCTGTACGAGGTGGGCCGGTTATGGGAATGCAACCGGATCTCGGTGGCCAAAGAACATCTGGTGACCGCCATCACCGAAGGACTGCTGAACCAGGTCTATCCCCGGTTGTTTGACAGAGCCGTCTCCGATTCCGGGAACGACAGAAAAGTGGTGATCTCCTGTGCGGCCAACGAATTTCACCAGGTGGGCGGCAAAATGGTGGCAGACATCTTTGAACTCAACGGCTGGGACAGCCAGTTTCTCGGGGCCAACACCCCGGTGGACCAGATGCTGGCCCATATCCAGGATGAAAAGCCCGACCTGGTGGGGTTGTCTGTGAGCGTCTACTTCAACATGCCGGCACTGAAAGCCGGGCTGGCGGCCATCCGGGGAAATTTTCACCACCTGGACATCTTTGTGGGGGGACAGGCCTTCAACTGGGGCGGCACGGAGATCACCAGGCAATATGCGGGAACGGCGTATGTCCCGTCCCTTGACCGGCTCACCTCACTGATTGCGGCATGAAAAATGATGTGGGATACTGACCGGCAGCCAGCACTCAATTACCTTGTCCACCAGGCCCCTGTGCTGTGTATGGTTCTGGATCGACAGGGCGTCATCCGGCAGGTCAACCGGTTCGTATCCCGGCTGCTGGGTCCGGATATCGTCGGGAAACCGTTTGATGACATCCTCATCGATTTTCATCACGCCTTTCGCCTGGACCATGCCGCTGCCAGTTCCGATACGGTTCATATGCTGGATTTTGACATGCTGTCCGGGAACGCCCAGACCTATCACTGCCTGTTTTATTCATTCGATGATCAGATCCTGGTCTTCGGACATCTGGATCTGGATGAAATCGAAGCATTGAGCAGTGAGCTGCTGACAGTCAATCAGGAGCTGAACAACCTGACCCGGGAGCTGAACAGGAAAAACCGGGAACTGGGCCGGGCCAATGAAAAAATCAAGGCACTTTCGCGCACCGATTATTTGACCGGTCTGGCCAACCGGGGCTATTTCTCCGAACGGATCGAACAGATGATCTCCCTGGCAGTCCGGAAATCTCACCCCCTGTCCCTGATCATGACCGATATCGACCAGTTCAAAGCGATCAATGACACCTATGGCCACGATGCCGGGGACCGGGTGCTTCAGGGATTTGCCGGCCTGATGAAAACCAGCACCCGCACCGAAGACCTGGTGGCCCGTTTCGGCGGAGAAGAGTTCATTATTCTGCTGCCCCTCACAGAGATTCGTGAAGCCCATGCCTATGCGGAACGGATCCGGCTGGCCCTGCCCCGAAAAGATCTGCTGCAGAACGACCATTCCATTACCGCCAGTTTCGGGGTCAGCCAGCTGCTGCCGGATGAAACCAGCGCCGGATTGATCAAACGGGCGGATACAGCTTTGTACCGGGCCAAAACATCGGGCCGGAACCGGACTGAGACGGCAACCGTCAGCGATGCGAATCCATCCGGCACCCATTTGTCCGGCAGTCAAACACAACCATGAAAGAGACCAGAGAACAGGCTGCATACGGCTATGTCACCCGACAATCACAGGATCTGTTTTTTGTGCTGTCCGAAGACAGCCGTATTCTTGAGGCCAATGAATCTGCCCGATATCTCACCGGCTGCCGGGAAAAAACCTCTTTTTTTTCAGACCTGGTGGTGGATTTTGCCGGTACGTTCAATCTCACAGACCTGGTTCAGGCACAGGGTGGGCCCCAACTTCTAAACATGAAAACAGCTGCCGGACTGCCCCAGAGCTATGATTTCTATTTTGAGCAGGTACAAAACCGGATCCTGGCTTTCGGCCGCCTGGATGCCCGGGAAATGGAGCGGCTGCAAAAACAGATGCTGTCGTTGAACCAGGAACTCAACAACCTGACCCGCCGGCTCCACAAACAAAACGCCGAGCTGGCCCGGTTGAACCGGGAAAAAAATCAGTTTCTGGGCATGGCGGCCCATGATCTGCGAAAACCCATCGGACTGATTCTCACCTATAGTGAATTCCTGCTGGATGAGGTGGCCCCGGCGATGGACACGGAACATCAACATTTTTTGTCCACCATCCATAAGCGATCTTTGTTCATGAAAAACCTGGTGGATGATTTTCTGGATGTCAGCGCCATTGAAGCCAGGCGGTTCGATCTGGATCTGCAACCGGTAAATATGCCGGAAGTCCTGACCCGAAGCCTGGAGATCAACCGGCTGCAAGCTGAAAAAAAGGGGGTGTTTCTCCAGGTGGACATCGGGGCGTGCCCCGGGCCGGCCGTCATCGATGCCCCCAAAATCGAACAGGCTGTCACCAACCTGGTTTCCAACGCCATCGAGTACAGCAGAAAGGGAGACACTGTCCGGGTCCGGCTTTTCTGCCGGCAGGATCATCTGATATTTTCGGTGGAAGACAACGGGCCGGGAATGTCCCGCCCGGACATGGAAAAACTGTTCACCCCGTTTGGCAGAACCCGGACGAAAAAAACGGCCGGAGAAAAGAGCACGGGTCTGGGCCTGCTCATCACCCATAAGATCGTCACAGCCCACAACGGTACGCTGCATGTGGACAGCGCACCGGACCGCGGTACCACCATAACGGTGAAATTGCCGGTTATCCGTCAAATGTGAAACACCAAAGGAATAAACCTGCCATGACTATGATTCAACAGATAAAAATACTGATTGTGGATGATGACCCGGATGTGTTGTTTGCCACCACCCGGCTGGTCAAAAAAGCCGGATACACCGTAATGGAAGCATCCACCGGGGAGAAGGCCATAAAAATTGCCAGAGAGCAGAAACCGGAGATCATCCTTCTGGATGTGGTGCTGCCGGATATCATGGGAACGGAGCTTTGCCGGCAGATCAAGGCGGACCCCCGGACCGGCGGCGGGTACGTCATTCTGACTTCCGGGATGAGAACCGCTTCGGACCAGCAGGCCGACGGCCTGGATGCCGGTGCGGACGGCTATATCGCCCGGCCCGTGTCCAACCGGGAACTGATCGCCCGGATCGATGCCATGGTGCGGATTCTGACCGCGGAACGGGAGCGGGACCAGGTGATCGAAGAACTCAGGCAGGCCCTGGCAAAGATCAGGCAGCTGAGCAAACTGTTGCCCATCTGCATGCATTGTAAAAAAATCCGGGATGACAAAGGATACTGGAGTGATCTCGAAGCCTATATCCGGGAAAACACGGACACGGAGTTCAGCCACAGCATCTGCCGGGACTGTGCCCAAAAACATTACCCGGATTTGAACCTGTATGACCCATG
>JAABUD010000310.1 GCA_011389555.1 Desulfotignum sp.
TAAATATGGCATCGGGGGCGGCATCAAGGATGCTTTGCAGGTATGATTCGCTTTGAGACAATTTATGATTGGCCTGGTCTTTCTCATGATCCTTATACTCGATCTGCTCAAGCATGTTGTTGATCGAGTGGGCAAGCACACTGACCTCATCATTGCCCCGGGTAGACAGTCTCTTGTCATACTTTTTGTCTCTGGCCATTTCTCTGGCGAAATCCACAAGAGAAAACAGTTTTCGGATCACGAACCGGTTCAGAAGAACCACCAGAATGACTGTCACGCCGAATGTAAATGCAATCAGGATTGCAGCTGTCGAGTAGACAATTCCATTCAAATGCTCATAAATCGATATGGGTACGGATAAAATCCAGCATTCAGAAGATTCCAGTCTATCTGCCTTGTATGTACTGATTGGTTATTTCCGCCAGGCGTTCCGGCGTCTTCACATAAGGAAACGTACCCAGTACCGCCCCCCGGGAGGATAAACTGTAGCCCCTGGACAAGGAAAGAAATTCAATTTCCGGAATGTATCCCATTTTTATGAATATTTGATTCACAATTGCCGTAATCATCCCCCCTTGCGGAAGACTTTGGTCCGTAAACGGCTTGTAGTCATTTCCAGTGACAAGCCTGACGCTTTGCCCTGCTTCAAAATTGTTTACAAACATTCAATTACCATAGGATCGGAAGCGGCTTTTTGTCAACCAAAATGTAGAAAAAGGGTTGTTTCTGATTTGTGTCACTAAAATGGTTGACATTGATGGCAAATCTGTTTAATTGTTCGTATACAGAGGATTAAACCAATGAAAAAAATACCCAAAGATCTGCCGGACTGCACGGTCTTTCTGCTGGGAAAAGCCTACCAGAAAGCCCATGGTGAATTCAAAAAACGGCTCAAACCGTTCGGTCTCACCAATATACAGCACCTGGTCCTTGAAGGGCTCTGGTATCAGGATGGCGTGACCGCAACCGAACTTGGAAAAACACTCATTCTTGACAAGGCAACCCTGTCCGGTGTTCTTGACCGGATGGTTGAAGGCGGATGGATTGTCAAAATCCAGGCCCCGGATGATAAAAGGGTCAGCAGGCTTTATCCATCGGACAAGGCCAACCGCATGAAGACCGAATTGATCGAGGTCCGAAAGCAGGCCAATGACGATCTGCTTGCGGGTTTCCGGCCTGACGAACAAATTCTTTTGAAACGGTTTCTCTGGGATTTGATCTGAGGGGTGACGAGTTGAAAATATACACCCAGCCAGGTATTCACGTAAACACACAATTCTTAAAACGTAAAACGTAAAACTGTCATACAAATATTTACGAGGTGTTCAGACATGCTGTTATTAAATCCCAAAAAGTATCAGGACAGAAACTACCCGGATGAGCGTTCAAAAGAGATCATGCTCAAAACCATCGACTGGTTTGAAAAAAAAGGGCTGGCAAAATTGAAGGAGGATTACCGCTCACGGGAATTCACCTATGACTTTGCCGAATTCATTCAAAAAGAAGGGATTTTTGAAACGTTGTTTCTCCCGAAGGGATATGGCGGCGATGACCAGTACTACAGCACCTACCGCATGTATGAATTCTCCGAAATCTGCGGTTTTTACGGAACAGCATACTGGTACATGTATCACGTTTCCACGCTGGGTCTGGATCCGGTTTTTTTGGGCGACAACGAGGCATTCAAGCATGCGGCTGTGGAAAAACTGAGAGAAAATCCTTTGTGTGCCTTTGGACTGTCTGAAAAGGAACATGGTGCAGATATCTATTCATCTGACATGAAACTCTATCCCCAGGCGGATGGCACCTTTCTGGCAAAAGGGTCCAAATATTATATCGGCAATGGAAACGAAGCCGGTATTATTACTGTTTTCGGCAAGGTGGATGGCACAGACGACTATGTCTTTTTTGCGGTTGATTCAAAACATGAAAAATATGAATGCGTCCAGAATGTCATCTGGGCCCAGAATTATGTTTCTGAATTCGCCCTCCATGACTATCCGGTCACGGAAGCTGAAATTCTTTCCAGAGGCCCCAGGGCCTGGGATGATATGC
The DNA here is from genome assembly GCA_011389555.1 of Desulfotignum sp. Taxonomy (GTDB): domain Bacteria; phylum Desulfobacterota; class Desulfobacteria; order Desulfobacterales; family Desulfobacteraceae; genus Desulfotignum. The sequence continues at coordinate 2,056 of JAABUD010000310.1, forward strand.
TCAATACCATCAATATCTGTAAGTTCAATATCGGTTCAGGTGCCACCGGCATTGTGACCCATTCCTTTTATGAAGCACTGAACCATGCTGCCCATCGAAACCTTTACGGAAAATATGTCACTGAATTCACCCATGTGAAAAAACTCTTTGTCGACGCTTTCTGCCGCCTCGGAGCCATGAAGCTGTTTGGGTTGAGGGCCACGGATTATATGCGCAATGCGTCGGCCAAAGACAGACGCTACCTTCTTTACAACCCCATCATGAAAATGAAGGTGGCGCTTGAGGGTGAAGCCGTCCATGAGCTGCTCTGGGACATTATCGCGGCAAGGGGATTTGAAAAAGATATTTACTTTGAGCAGGCCGTCATCGAGCTTCGGGGTTTTCCAAAACTCGAAGGCACCCGGCATGTCAACATGGCCCTGATCGTCAAGCTGATCCCCAGCTATTTTTTCAATCCAGGCCAGTTTGATGTCGTGCCTAAGATAAACGGGGCGCAAAACGATGACTATCTTTTTGCGCAGGGACCGACAAGAGGGTATGCCAAAATACAGTTCCATGACTTTCGTATTGCCTATGACAGTAAGGATCTTCCCAATATTGCCATTTTCAAGGAACAGATCCGAGCGTATGAAGAATTTCTCATGGTATCGGGTATGGAACTCAAAGACCAGATGATGACTGATTTTGATTATCTTCTGGCCGTGGGTGAGATTTTCACCCTGGTGGCCTATGGTCAGCTGATCATTGAAAGTGCAGCCATTGAACAGATCGACGATGGTCTTCTGGATCAGATCTTCGACTTCATGGTCCGGGATTTTGCCGCATACGGACTGGACCTCTACTCAAAACCGGGCAGCACAAAACAGCAGCAGGATGCCTGCCTGAAAATGGTGAAACGGCCGACTCCGGATCCGAAACGATTTGAAACCGTGTTAAAAGACCATGTTTACTCACTCATCGATGCGTATGAGATGAGCCCGTAAAAATATGCCAATGATCCGGCATATCGGTGGTTTGATGCCGATGCAAATGAAACTTCCCTGACATGGAAACAATTTTATGATCAGGTCAAAACCGCAGGTAAAAGTCTTGTGGCGCTGGATATGCAAAAGGGCGACAAGGTCCGCATTCTTGGTTACACCTGTTATAAATGGGTACTGACCGATGCTGCCAACATGAGTGTCGGCCTTGGTACGGTGTTCCAGACAGTGACGGGTCGTTTGATTGAAACAGTGGGATGCCACAGCCGCGTGACAGGTTCGTCACAAAACAACCCGGGGCGGGTGCAGGAATCAAAGGGGACGGATGGTCATCCCGTGCTTCGGGGCCTCCTTCCCGGCTGTGCCCTTTTCCCGGCCCCCATCCTCCGGGGGCCCGGTTTCCCGGACAATCACCCCGTGCATGTCCTGTTTCACGGACACAAACGCATTGATGCCGGTGATGGTGGTTCCCGCATGGAGGGTTCCCTTGACCCGCACCTCCGGGATGCCCTTTTCCCGGTCAGACCACTCAATCACCCCGGACATTTCACTGTTCAATTCATCGATTTCGGCCCCGATTTTTCCAATTTTTTTCCGGATATCCAACGCCAATCCGGAGAGACGATCCTGTTCATTGAAAAGGGCCTCCAGTTCCTGTTCATCTCTGGCTATGGCGGTTGCCAGCCGTTCCAGGCGACCGTGCAGCCCTGCTGCCTCGTCATCATCTGCTGCATGGGCAAGCGATTCTATTTTCTTCTGGCACGTCCGCTGCTCAACCGTTGCACGGTCCATGCGCTGCACCTTGATGCCGATCTTTTTTTCAAGTTCATCAAGGGACGCCTTCAAAGGATCCAGACGGTCCCCAAGGACGCGCGTCTCGTCGTTTCGCTGATTTATGGCTGTTTTCAGGTCACTGATTTTTTGCTTCACGTTTTCATCCACACCGATGGCAAGTGCACACGATTTTGACATTTCAGAGCCGATCTCATTGGCGATCACCCCTTTTTTTGCGGCAATTCTGGACGACAGGATATGGCCGCTGTTGAGGATACAGGCCCCGCCGATCTGAATCCTGGAATCAATGATCTCCTTTTCCACCACAACATCCCCCAAAGCTTCAATGGCGGCATCATGGATATATCGTGCCTGAACATTGCCGTCTGTTTTGATGGTGGCACCGATGACACCGCCACTGACGACGATGTCCCCGGTCATGATCACCTCGGCCCGTCGTATTTCCCCGGCCCTGAGGCTGTTTCCCCGCACCCGGTATCCATTTTGTATGGTTCCGGCCACATTGATTTTGCCTTCAAAGTCAGTGTGGCCCGTCTCTAAACCGATATCCCCCGTGATCTCAAGTTCGGGTGAGACACGCACTTTGCCCGTGGCCGATATCTCCGGAATCCCGTCGCAAAGGGCAATGATTTTCAGTTTGTCACTGGAGAGACCGGCCCCCTTGCCGACCTGGAGCGTCACGTCTCGGGGTTCGGGAACTGCGATGGTCTCTCCCGTTATATCTTTTCCCGGCACCCCGGCCACAGCGGGAATTTTCTCGGCCAGCACGCTTTTTTCAGTGACCAGTGAATACCGGCCCTTGCTTTTGAAATCAATGGCACCCCCTTTTTTAAGGGTGCCCACTTTTAACGGATCCGTATCAAAATGGTATGTAATGGTAGCGTCCCGGGGAGGAATGGGAGCAATCCCCGTAGCAATCTGAAGTGGTTCGTTTTCCGGAGCCCCGGAGGCCAGGTTGGCGGCGATACGGGGATCTTCCACGACGTCATGCGTAATTTTCAACCGGTTCTGGCGGGCAAGAATGGCATCCCGCTGATGTCCGGACAAAATGTTTGAAGCCACCAGAATATCACCGATAAGCTGAATTCGCCGATGTTTCTTGAAAAGCCGATTCTGTTCCTGGAGTGCTGAATCGATCTGTTCCCGGGTGGCGAACTTGTTTTTTATGGCAAGGAGCCCGAACCGGATGTCCAACTGCCTTGATTCATAGGCCTTCTGGACAAGAAGCAGAACATCCAGCTGGGCCGGGGTGATCCTGTTTTCGTTGACAAGGATTTCTCCGAGATACGGTTTTCTGCCAGCGATTTTCGCTTCCTGGATCGCCAGGGCATCTGCAAGCTGGGCCGGGGTGATAAATTTGTATTTTATCGCCAGTTTCCCCAGGAGTAACGCGCCATTGTCCCGGGATAAATGGTCAATGTGATCTTTTTCTTTTACCATAGGCAGCCCCTTTTACAATATATTGAACCGGCCGGATCCTTTTCCCGTGCAGTGTGGAAGTTTTTCCGGGAAAAAAACCAAGTGTCTGTATCCGTCAGCGGCATGGAACTCAAAGCCATAATCCGATATCAGCCGGGTCGTGTCAACGATTGTTTTTGGGTACAGGGTCAGTGTTGTCAACTTCTTTGACAAATAATCCGGCCTTGACACCGGGTCCATACTTGCATAATGTAATTTTTTATGAAAGTTATCAAAATCGGCGGCGGGTGCCTCAAGGACGGTCCGACCGCAAAAATCATTCTGGAACTGGCAGCAGCCAGGGGAAAGGGAAACATTTTTGTGGTTTCCGCTTTTTACGGGATCACCAACCTTCTCATTTCCGGCATCGAGGGGGCACTGGCATCCGAAGAAACCATCAAAAAAAATATCCAGGATCTGAAAACCCGCCACCAGACCATTGTCGACTGCCTGGTGGAAACCCCTGAAGAAAAAAACCGAACCTTTCACAAACTGGAAAAACTGCTTGGCAAACTGGAGAAGTATTATTTCGGCATCCGCTTCACCCGGGAAGCCACTCCCCGGATGCGAGACATGATCGCCGTGTCCGGGGAACGGATATCCGCCATGATCCTGGCCGCGGCCATGACTTCCAGAGGCATTGACAGCGGTGTGGTCCTGCCGGAAGAAGCCGGCATCATCACGGACGGCAAATTCATGGATGCCACGGCACTCATGGCACCCACCCGGGAGAATCTGTCTTTACGCCTGGGCCGGCAGGTCACGGAAAACAAAATCCTGTTTGTTCCCGGATTTTACGGCATCAGTGAATCCGGGGAAATCACCACATTCGGCCGAGGCGGATCCGATTATTCCGCTGCCGTGGTCACTGCCGGCGTGTCTGCCGATCTTCTGGAAATATGGAAAGACACCCCGGGATTCATGACTGCGGATCCGGACAACATCCCCCGATGCCGCCTGATTCCTGAACTGACCTATGAAGAGGCGGCGGAACTGGCCTATACCGGGGCCGGAATCCTGCACCCCCGGACCGTCGAGCCGGTGCGACAGGCAGACATCGACATCGCCGTCAAAAACACCTATGACCCGGATGCCCGGGGCAGCCGGATCACCCGCCAGGCCATGGAAGCCGATACCGTCATTAAAAGTGTTTCCTACACCCGGGATGTGGCCATACTGAAGATCCATGCCTCCGGCGTGGGGGCCCGGCAGGGAATTCTTTCCTTGATCACGGAAGCAGTGTCGAGCAGCGGCATCAACATCAAGTCCGTGGTGACCTCCCAGACCTGTATCAGCCTGCTGGTTTCCAAAAAAGACGCCCAAACCGCCCATGCCTGTATCCGAGAAATATATCCGCGGCCTTTCAGGGAATCAGGGTGCAGAACCCGGGTGGCCCTGGTCAGTATCGTGGGGGAAGGCCTTCACCAGAGCCGGGGCATTGCAGCCCGCTGTTTTACGGCGGTTTCCAACGCCGATGTCAACATCGAGATGATCTCTTTCGGGGCCTCGGATGCGGCCATGTATTTTCTGGTGGACGAAGACAGCCTGGATACCACCATTCAGGCACTGCACGAGACGTTCTTCAATTAAAGGACAAGCCCGGATTCACGCAGATCACTCTCCGGCCGTGGCAGGGAACCGATTGCTTCGGGCCGGCACCGACATCACGCCGTGGATCTTTCAGGAACCGGGACCGCGGTCGCCAGCATCTCTTTGAGGTAATGGCCGGTATAGCTTTCAGGCACTTCGGCCACGGTCTCCGGCGGGCCCTGGGCCACGATCTCACCGCCCCCGGCCCCGCCCTCGGGCCCCAGGTCCATGACCCAGTCCGCTGTTTTGATCACATCCAGGTTGTGCTCGATGATGATCACGGTGTTGCCGGCGGATACCAGGCGCTGCAGCACGGCCAGCAGCAGTTTCACATCCCTGAAATGCAGACCCGTTGTCGGCTCGTCCAGGATATACAGGGTCTCCCCGGTATTGCGCCGGGCCAGTTCCCGGGCCAGTTTGATACGCTGGGCTTCCCCGCCGGACAATGTGGTGGCGGCCTGGCCCAGCTTGACATACGACAACCCCACGTCCATGAGGGTGTCCAGAATCTGGGTGATTTTGGGGTGGGCGTCGAACAGTTCCCGGGCCTGGTGCACGGACAGGTCCAGCACATCGGCAATGGAATGCCCCCTGTAAACAATCTCCAGGGTGGCTTTGTTGAACCGCCGGCCATGGCACACCTCGCAGGGTACGAACACGTCCGCCAGAAAATGCATCTCCACCTTGATGTATCCGTCCCCCTGGCAGGCTTCGCACCGCCCACCCTTGACATTGAAGGAATACCGCCCTTTTTTGTATCCACGGGCCCGGGATTCCGGCAGCCGGGCAAACAGGTCCCGGATGGGATCGAACACCTTGGTGTAGGTGGCGGGGTTGCTGCGGGGGGTTCGGCCGATGGGATTCTGATCGATGTTGATCACCTTGTTCACACGATCCAGCCCCTGGATGGCGTCATGCCGGCCCACGCTCATCTGGGAACCGTGCAGCTTCAGGGCCAGGGCCGGATACAGGATCTGGTTGACCAGGGTGGATTTTCCGGCCCCGGACACACCGGTCACCGCAATCAGCAGGCCCAGGGGAAACCGGGCCGTCACATCCTTGAGATTGTTTTCACCCGCCCGGACGATGGTCACCCATTGACCGGAATGCGGAGAACGCCGCTCATCGGGCACAGCGATGAGTTCTTTGCCCGACAGAAACTGCCCGGTGATGGAAGCCGGATTGGCCCTGATTTCGGACGGGGTGCCCCGGGCCACGATCCGGCCGCCCAGATGACCGGCCCCCGGGCCGATGTCCACGATCCAGTCACACGCTTCCATGGTTTCCTGGTCATGTTCCACCACGATCAGGGTGTTGCCGATATCCCGCAGGTGCTGAAGTGTTGTGAGCAGCTTGATATTGTCCCGCTGGTGCAGGCCGATGCTGGGTTCATCCAGGATATACAGCACGCCCGTGAGTTCCGATCCCACCTGGGATGCCAGACGGATCCGCTGGGATTCTCCGCCGGACAGGGTGGGGCCGCTGCGGTCCAGGGACAGGTAGTCCAGACCCACATTCTTCAGAAATCCCAGCCGGTCACGGATCTCTTTGAGCAGTTCCGCCGCGATGAGCTGCCGGCTGCCGGACAGGGTCAGGTCGGACACAAATTCATGGGCCTCTTTGACCGTCATTTCCGTGACATCGATAATCGATTTTTCCTGGATTTTGACATGAAGCACCTCGTCCCGCAGCCGCTTTCCCCGGCAGGACGAACAGGTGGCCGCCGTCATGAACCGGGTGTAATATTTTTTCTGGTTTTCGGACTGGGTGTTTTTATACCGCCGCATCAGGGTGTTGAGCAGCCCTTCATGGGTCCGGGTGAGTGCCGCCTGGATCCTGTCCGACTGCCAGTTCACTTTCATCTTTTTGGTGTCGGATCCATAGAGCAGCAGGTCTCTCTGGGATTTGGGCAGGTCTTTCCAGGCCCGGTCGAAATCGATGCCCCATTGATCTTCCATGGCCGTGAGCTGACCCATGCCCCAGGAGTTGTCATTGGGATACCGGGCATTTTTGATAAAATAGTTTTTCCAGGGAATCACGGCCCCTTCCCGGATACTCAGGGTGTTGTCCGGCACCACCTTGTCCGGGTCCATGGACAGCAGGGTCCCGATACCGTTGCACTCCGGGCACATGCCCTGGGGCGCGTTGAATGAAAAGATCTGGGGGGTGAGTTCGGGATAGGCGACCCCGCAGCAGGACCGGGCCTCGCTCATCTTGATATCTTTTTTGCCCACAATGTGCAGGATGATCTGGCCGTGTCCCAGTTTCAAGGCGGTTTCCACGGAATCGGTGAGCCGCTCCTCAAACACGGCATCCGGTTTGATCACCAGCCGGTCCACCACCACGTCGATGTGGTGTTTCTTGTTTTTTGCCAGGGTCTGGACATTTTCCAGGTCCTGGACCACCCCGTCCACCCGGACCCGGGCGTACCCCTGTTTTTTCAACGTGGCCAGGTGCTCTTTGTGTTCTCCTTTCCGGTTCTCCACCACGGGGGCCAGGATCAGGATTTTGGACCCGGCCGGCAGGGCCAGGATCTGGGACACCATGCCCTGGGCATGGCCCCGTCCCACCTCGTTGCCGCAGCGAATGCAGAACTGGGTCCCCACCCGGGCAAACAGCACCCGCAGGTAATCATAGATCTCCGTGATGGTGCCCACCGTGGACCGGGGGTTTTTGCTGGCCGCTTTCTGCTCGATGGCAATGGTGGGGGACAGGCCCCGGATGGTGTCGTACCGGGGTTTTTCCATCTGGCCGATGAACTGCCGGGCGTAGGCGGACAATGATTCCACGTACCGCCGCTGGCCTTCGGCAAAAATCGTGTCAAACGCCAGGCTGGATTTCCCGGACCCGGACACGCCCGTGAATACCACCAGCTGTTTTTTGGGGATCTCCACATCGATGTTCTTGAGGTTGTGCTCCCGGGCCCCTTTGACAATGATCCGGTCCAGCTCCATGGCGGAAGCCGGGCCGGAAACCGCTGTTCCGGATGCCGGGTTCAGTTTGTTTCCCATATATTTCTGATCCTCACTGGATATCGTGTTCAATGATCCAGAAACCATAAGCACGCCCTGCACAAAAGTAAAGACTGACCCACGGCAAAGACACTTCCTAATCCTGACCCACTGCCATGCCGATCATCCCAAACGACAACTCGCCCCTTGTCTTGACGTCAGAAATGCATTACTTTTAAACAGTGTTGAACGATAAAAAAAAATGGAGACGTCATGACCGTTGATAAATACCGGTTCGAGACCGGCATGTACCGGCCCCCCAGCGAAGGGGGC
>JAABUD010000311.1 GCA_011389555.1 Desulfotignum sp.
GAGGGCAACAGCCTGACCCTGGGTGAAACCGCGTTTGTGTTGCAGGAAGGCCTGGCTGTCGGGGGAAAACCCTTGAAGGATCATCTGGAGGTGGTGGGACATGCAAAGGCGATCGATCTGATATATGATCTGGCGCAGGAAAAGAGACGTTTCACGGAAAAAGAGCTGTTCAGGCTTTGCAGGATGGTTCAGGCAGAGCAGGTCTCTGATGTTCATGGACCGGCGGGGGAATGGAAAAAAGAACCGAATTCAACCGTGGGGGTGGTGGATGGAAAACAGGTGGCGTTTGAATTTGCGTCACCCGCGGATGTGCCATCTTTGATGACGTCCTGGTTTGATCTGTACCATGACCTGGACCGGTGCCTGGTGCCGGAGGACAGGGACGGGGCCATGCGTTCCCATGTGGCGTTGCATGCTTCTTTTGTCCGGATTCATCCATTTTCTGACGGAAACGGTCGCCTGGCAAGGCTGGTTGCCAATCTGCCGGTGATCAGATCCGGGCTGCCGCCTGTGATTATTCCGCGGCAGCAGCGAAAGGAGTATATGGATATCCTGGCGGCATATCACTTTCATACCGGCCGGATAAAGGCCGGGGATGAGCTGGTGCCCGACCTTGATGCATTGAAACCATTCACAGGATTCTGTGAACAGGCCTGGGAAACGTCTTTTCGTATGGTGGAAACTATCCGGGAGAAACAGCAGGAAAGGAATGAATAAAATATGTTGCTGTTTACGCATTTTGCCAATAGTGGCATTTTGAGTAAACATCGATTTCTGAGCGTTTTGAAAGTAACGTAAAAGCACGGCTGGCAAGGCTTTCGGGTTTGAGCACCCCGGGTGGTAAACGCCGAGGATTTTGGTCGGTGCGGGGCACGTCACCATGGTTTTTTTTGTGAAAATGACCGGATCGGTCATCCAAAAATGATCCCGTGGGGCATCTTCGGGATTACGGATTGACATTATGGCATCCAACGGGTATGGGTGGTGACAGGACAATCCATTCAAAAAAATTCCTGCCAGCAAAAGGAGCCGGTAATGAACCCTTCTTCGTCCGACAGACAGATATCCGGGTGCGGGTCCCTGGAACCTGACAACCGGGCCGGTATTCAGCAGGCCATTCTCGACCATGTGTTGAGTTCCCGGGGACGTGATCCGGAGATGGCCGGTGATGACGACATGTATCGGGCCGTGGCCCTGACCATGCGTGATATCATGGTCAAAAAATGGATCAGCACCCAGCAGAACTACTATGCCAGGCACCAGAAGCGGGTGTATTACCTCTCCCTGGAATTCCTGGTGGGCCGGTCCCTGGGCAACAGCCTCATCAATCTGGGGTTTTTGGATGCCGTGGCAGGGGTGCTCAGGGATATGGGGTATGACCTGGAGGCGGTCCGGGAACAGGAGGAGGATGCGGCCCTGGGAAACGGGGGGCTGGGACGGCTGGCCGCCTGTTTCATGGATTCCATCGCCACCTTGAAAATTCCTGCGTATGGGTATGGCATCAATTATGAATACGGGCTGTTTCGCCAGGACATCATCGATGACTGCCAGGTGGAGCGGCCGGACAACTGGCTGAGGTTCGGGACTCCATGGGCATTTGAGCGGGCCGTGCCCCTGTATCCGGTCTCTTTTTATGGAAAGGTGCAATCCTTTTACGATGAAGCGGGCCGGTACTGCTGTGAATGGGTGGACACGGATGTGGTGATGGCCAATGCCTGTGATATCCTGGTTCCGGGGTATGGGAACGATCATGTCATCAATATGCGCCTGTGGAAGGCCAAAGCGTCCAGGGAGCTGGAACTGGGGGATTTCAACAAAGGCGATTACATCGGGGCCGTGGAGGGCAAGGTCCAGTCCGAAACCATTTCCAAGCTTTTGTACCCGTCGGATGAGCGATCCGCAGGCAGGGAACTGCGGCTCAAACAGCAGTATTTTTTTGTGGCTGCCACGTTCCAGGATATTTTCCGGCGGTTTGCCAAGCGCAGCCAGGGGATGGATGAATTTCCCGAAAAAGTGGCCGTCCATCTCAACGACACCCACCCGGCCATTGCCATTCCCGAGCTGATGCGCCAGTTTCTGGATGTCCATCACCTGGCGTGGGAAACGGCCTTTGACCTGTGTGTGCAAACCTTTGCCTACACCAACCACACCCTGATGCCCGAAGCCCTGGAGACCTGGCCCGTGGACCTTGTGGAGCGGGTCCTGCCCCGGCACATGCAGATTATTTATGAAATCAACCAGCGGTTCCTGGACCGGGTGGCCCGGCGGTTTCCCGGGGATCCGGACCGGCTCCGGGCCATGTCCATCATCGATGAAGGGCCGCCCAGACAGGTGCGGATGGCCCACCTGGCCATTGTGGGGAGTCACTCCGTCAACGGGGTGGCGGCCCTGCATACCGAACTGTTGAAATCCGGGCTGTTCAGCGATTTTCATGAGATGTACCCCACCCGGATCAACAACAAGACCAACGGGATCACCCCGCGGCGGTGGCTGCTCAAGTGCAATCCCGGACTGGCGGACCTGGTGACGCAGACCATCGGGGACGGCTGGGTCACGGACCTGGCACAGCTCGGGAAACTCAAGCCCTATGCCGATGATGCCGGGTTCCAGGAGGCGTTCGCCGCCGTCAAGCGGCAGAACAAGGTCCACCTGATCCGGATTGTCAAGGATCTGTGCCATGTCAACCTGGATCCGGCCGCGCTGTTCGATATCCAGGTGAAGCGGATCCATGAATACAAGCGGCAGATGCTGAACCTGCTCCACGTGATTGTGCGCTATCACCGCATTATCGCGAACCCGGACGAAAAGCATATGCCCCGGGCCGTGGTGTTTGCCGGCAAGGCAGCCCCGTCCTACTGGAAGGCCAAGACCATTATCCGGCTGATCCACAGTGTTGCCCGGGTCATCAACAGTGATCCCCGGGTGGGTGGGCGGCTGAAACTGGTCTTTATCCCCGATTACGGGGTGTCCCTGGCGGAAAAGATCATTCCGGCCGCAGACCTGTCCGAGCAGATCTCCACGGCCGGCACGGAAGCGTCCGGCACGGGAAACATGAAATTCGCCCTGAACGGGGCCCTGACCATCGGCACCCTGGACGGGGCCAACATTGAGATCCGAAATGAAGTGGGGGCGGACAATTTTTTTCTGTTCGGCATGACATCGGAACAGGTGCAGTGGGAGCGGCAGGTCCCCGGCAAAACCCCCATGCAGGTCTATGAACAGAACAGTGAGGTCCGGGCCGCCCTGGATGCCATCCGGGACGGGCGGTTCAATCGGGGGGACGGCAGCCCGTTCCACTCCCTGGTGGGGGATCTGCTGGACATCCAGCGGGACCCGTTCCTGCACCTGATGGATATCGAGGGTTATATCCGGTGCCAGGAAACCGTGGAAAAGGTGTATGAAAATCCGGCGGATTGGCGGCGCCGGGCCATCCTGAATGTGGCGAACATGGGGAAATTTTCCACGGACCGGACCATCCGGGAGTACGCCGAAGAGATCTGGGGGATTCCGCTGGAATGAAAGCCCGGGCCTGTCTCCGGGAAAACGCGTGGGACTGGGATTTTTATGGGAACATTGTCATTTTTTCAATCCGGACACCGGGAAACGTATCACGGTATCCATATCCCGGACCTGAAAGGGTCAACTTCATGCAATACCCAGAAAAACCGGAAGCAACCGTTCTATGGATATCATGTGACGGTCTTCAAGATGCCCGAATACAAGGCCGGCTTTTTTTTTCGGGATGGCTGTTATTTTGTCAATCATGATCTCAGATACTGACTGCAGACCATTTTCAGGTGACGGTTCGATCCGGATCCTGAAAAGCGGCGTGTTCCGCAGGGTAGAGGTGACAGGAAGAATGACGACGGATGGATGTTCTTCAAAGAGATCAGATTGTATGATCACTGCCGGTCTTGGTTTTCCATAAGCGCCCGGCACGATAACGGAAATCAGATCTCCCCGGATCATGCTGTCCAGCCATCTGATTCAGAAACGGTTTCGATCCAGTCCATCACTTCCTGCTCATGGGGATCATTGACGATCGCTCTGGACTGACGGCGGCATTCTTCGGCAAACCCTTTGCGCCGGGTGTCCGGTACCCAAATCTGCAATGGCCTGAGGCCCATGGCACGCAATGCTTCCCGGTGTTTTTGTACCCTTTTTGCGACACTCATCTTTGTCCTCCTGATCCTGTTATCCAATCTTGTTACATGTAACATGTGAAAAATATGATGTCAAGAATAATTCATTAACAATAGCTATCGTTTCGCAGCTGTTTTATTGATGGCATCACGGTCCCGTTTGCCTATGGCAATCACGATGATGACGATTTCTTTTTTTCTGACTTCGCACACCAGCCGGTATCCGGCGTTTCGATCCGGCCGTCCCTGACCCGGACGGACCGGGTGGCATGGCGTTCCATTTCCCGGTTGTGGGTGACCATGATCACAGTATGGCCCTCCCGGTTCAGTTCCTGGAGCAGGGCCATGATCTCCAGGGCGGTCCGGGAATCCAGGTTGCCCGTGGGCTCGTCCGCCAGGATGATGGGGGGCCGGTTCACGATGGCCCTGGCAATGGCCACCCGTTCCTGTTCGCCACCGGAAAGCTGGTCCGGGAGGCGGAGGGCTTTGTCCGCCAGCCCCACCCGGTCGATCACGGCCATGGCCATGTCGCGTTTTTCCTTTTTTTTGCGGCCCGTGATGGCCATGGGGACCGTCACGTTTTCCAGCAGCGTGAGATAGGGAATCAGCTGAAACGACTGAAAGATAAATCCCAGGTATTCGCTGCGGAAATCAGCCCGCTGCTCAGGTGTCAGCGCATACAGGTCCAGGGAGTCCACCCGCACCTGTCCCCTTGTGGGGCGGTTCATGCCGCCCATCACGGACAGGAGGGTGGATTTGCCCGAACCGGACGGTCCCGTGACGGAGACAAACTCCCCGTCGTCAATAAAAAAATCCATATGGTCGATGGCGGCCACACCCGTGCCGCCGGAGTCATACATCTTGTTCAGGCTGTTTATTTCTATCAGATGGTCTGTCATGGGGTGCTCCATTTTATCGGAAAGTGTTAAGTGTTAAGTTTTAAGTGTTAAGCCGGTGGCGGTGGACGGGTTTCGTGATTGATTGTGTCCGGCAGCGCATGGGGAGTGACTGGTTTCCGGGATGCGTTCATGTTACAGGGCGCGCAGGGCATCCTGGGGTCCATGCGGCCGGCCTTGACTGCCGGATACAGGCTGGCCAGAAGGCTTAAGGCCGCTGCCATGAGCAGGCAGATACCGCCGGTCCGGAAGTTGACACCGGCAAACCCGCCCGCCTCCACCACCAGGACCGACACCCCCAGTGAAAACGACTTGAACAGCTCGATGGACTGCATCTTGGACATCACGGCCTGTTTCATGGCCGTGACCCGGGCATCAGGGAATTTTTCAGCGATCTGCAGGGTGAGTTCGGTTTTAAAAATGGCATCGTCCAGGTGACGGGTCTTGAGGTAGGAGAGCGGGCCGGGCAGAAACAAAAAGACCAGACCCGCAAGAATTATGCACGAGACAGCGATGGTCAGGGTGCCGAAAGACAGCCCCCGTTTTTTGACTCCCAGCACCTTTTCTCTTTTTTCCCGGTATTTTTCCGGATCCCAGGTCATGATCTCTCCTCCCTATTTCTTGAATTCGCAAAGCCAGGCGCTGGCGTTGATCTCGGACATGGCAATCAGGAGCTGATCATTGTTGAGCGTTCGTGCCAGCGGGGCCGGGTTGCAGCCGCCCTTTACCTCGTTGATGCGGTCCGTGGCAAAGCGCATGCCGCAGTTGGTACAGACCATGGTGCCGCCTTCCTGAACATAGCCTTTGCCCGAACGGTAGCAGACATCGCAGGCATCCACGGCCGCGCGGATCACCCCGTCAGGGCTTTTGACCACAAAAAATTTTACCATGATGCCCTTGTCGGATTTGACCCGGTAATAATGGGCCTTGCCGTCGGAGATCTCTTTCAGGGGCAGGGACACAACCCCGTTTTCTGGTTTCACTTTTTCGAATTTTCCCGTGCCGAACCATGCCTGGGCCGGCCCGGCAGCCGTTACGAGCAGAACGGCCAGTAAACTAAACAGTGCATAATATGTCATTTTCATGATTGTTTCTCCTTTTGCTGATGGATATGCCATACCGGTTGCCCGGTTCAAGGGGAATCCGGGAATGGTCTGTGCAGACAATCTGCTCACCGGATGCCAGTTCAAAAATATGCCGACGGCCCGGGCCTCTGAAATGGGATTTTACCAGCAGGGGCCTGCAGTCGGATTGAGGGTCTAACACAACGTCTTCCGGGCGGATGAAAACAGCGGGAGTGTCTGCGTGATGAGTCATGACCGGGTGGCCGGGGTCAAAACGGCCGACAGGGGTGACCAATTCGCCGGAAGGGGAGACCTGTGCCCGGATAAAAGACCCTTCTCCGATAAATCCGGCCACCGCTTCTGTGGCCGGATGGTAATACAGGTTTTCCGCATTGTCCCACTGGCAAAGCTTTCCGTGTTTCATCACACCGATTTTATCCGCCATGGCAAAGGCCTCATGCTGATTGTGGGTCACCAGAAGCCCGGTGGTGCTAAATTCGTTCAGGATACAGCGCACTTCTTCGGACAGAGATTCCCGAAGGGAGATGTCCAGATTTGAAAACGGCTCGTCCATTAAAAGGACTGCCGGCCGGGGCGCAAGAGCCCTTGCCAGGGCTACCCGCTGCTGCTGCCCCCCGGACAGTTCATGGGGATATCTGTTTTCCGATCCAGACAGGCCCGTGATGTCGATCAATTGATTCAGGTCTTTTCTGTTTTTTGGGGCCGGGCCAAAGGCGATGTTTTCCATGACCGTTAAATGGGGAAACAGGGCATAGTCCTGAAACACCATTCCCGTGCCCCTTTTTTCCGGACAGACATTGGTCCTCCGGTCGAATACCGTTTTTCCATTGATTGAAATTGTGCCGCGGTCCGGGGTTTCAAATCCTGCGATCATTCGCAGAAGCGTGGTCTTTCCGCAGCCGCTCGGGCCGAGAAGCGCGCCCAGTTCTCCTTTTTCAATGACAAAAGAGATATCTTCGGCAATGGTGAGTTTCCGGTTGTGTGTTTTATGGATCTGATCAACCTTCAGGCACATGTTGTTTTTTGCTCCTTCCGATAAAAGTGAGAAAACCGACCGGGATCATGCCGACCAGCACCAGGATGCCGCCGGTCACCATACCCCTGTGGATCAGGGGCAGGTGTATCTTTGAGACCAGCGCGGCCCCGGTGACTTTCATCAGTCTGGCTGCTTCGTCAATGGATGGGGTCAGCCGGGTCATATGGCTGAATACCGGGTTGTAGCCCACCGCCAGAAACCGGATCATGTAACACACGGGAAGAAGCACCAGGCTGCCCTGGAGAAGGGTGCCCGGCAGTTGAATCCCCAGCATGTCCATGGTTCCGGTCACACCATTGTCCAGCCATGTCACCCCATGGACCATGCCCACAGCAAGAACGGTTCCGGGCAGCGCATACCCGGACAAAGAGAGTTTCGCCGCCATCCCGGTTTTCAGGTCGGTCATGCGCCGTCCCGAATAAGCGAGGATCAAGGCCACGGCAAGGGTCACGGCCGTTCCCATCAGGCCCAGAAAAAAGGTGTTGGCAACCAGCCGGATATAGTGGGTGCCGAATTCAAAGGCAAATGCTTTTGCCGTCCAGTAGAGCAGCTGAATCACGGGTATGACGAACGATACAAGCAACACCGTGCTGCAGAAAGCCGATGCCAGGAAATGACCGAAGCCGTTCAAGCGTTTTCTCTGGACCGGCTGGTGTCCGCCCCGGTTGAAGAACTGTTGTTTTCTGCGCAGCCAGGATTCCGCGGCAAAAATCACCAGCACGATCACCACCAGGATGGCAGTATTTTTCAAAAGCCCGGGCAGCACATACTGCTTCAAATGAGACCAGATGTCAGGGTCGGCATTCATTCCCGAGGCCAGGATAAACAGCACCGGCGACAGGGAGATGGCGGCAATCCCCGACGAAACGATGAAGCCGCCCTGATATTTGATGGATGAAATCATTTATACCCTTCAATATCCATGAGTTTGACGGCCCGGGCCTGGAGTTCACCGGCTCTGGCAAGGTTGACCGTGCTGGGCTTGAACGCACCCCATTTCCGGACATCTGCATGGGGAAGCACGGCCTGGTTCACGGGGTATTCCATGTTTGCGTCGGCAAATATTTTCTGGGCATCTGTTTCAGAGAGCCATTCCAGAAACCGGACGGCCTGATCGATCTTTTTGGAATATTTGACAATCCCGGCACCGGATACGTTCACGTGAACCCCGTTATCTGACTGATCGGCCCAGAAAATGTCCAGGGGAAGATCCGGGTTTTCTTTCATGAGGCGGCCGTAATAATAGGTGTTCACGATCCCGGCATCTCCCTGGCCCGTGGCAATCGCCTCCAGCACCTTGGTATCGCTGGAATAGGGGGGTGCGGCAAGATTGGTCACCCATCCCGAAACCATCGATCGTGTTCTGTCTTCCCCCAGGGTTTCGATGAACATGGCCACCAGGGACTGGTTGTACACCTTTTTGGAGGTTCTGAGCAGGAGACGGCCTTTCCAGTCCTCTCCGGCAAGGGCTTCATACGTGCTCAGTTCTTCTTTTTTGACCCGGTCGGTATTATAGACAATGGTTCTGGCCCTGACGGACAACCCGAACCAGCGGTGGTCCGGATCTTTGTAATGATCCGGGATGTTCCGGTCCAGCACCGGGGATGTCACGGGAACCAGGATCTCTTTTTCGGCGGCATGCCAGAGGTTGCCCGCATCCACGGTCATCAGAATATCCGCCGCCGTGTTTTCTCCTTCGGAAAGAATCCGCTGGAGCAGCACCGGGGCTTTTCCTGTGATATAGGTGATTTTGACCCCCTGTTCCTTTTCATACTTTTCAAACAGGTCCTTGATCAGGTGTTCCTTTCTGGCGCTGTACACCACCAGCTCATCCGGGGCGGCGACGGCCTGGCCGGAAAAGAAAATGAAAAGTAATGAAAGTGCGGTAATAATTTTTGTCATGATTATATTTCTCCTGTAAATTTTAATAATAAGTACCACTATGTGGCAATCAAGTCTCTGTTTAAAGGAAAATGAGGCAGGTGTCAATAAAAAAATTAGCTATGGCGAACAATATATCGATTTTTATGAACAGGCAGAAAAATTACATTTTGAGAGGAAGGAAACAGGGGCCGGAACCCCCATAGAGGGGCACCGGCCGGGGCACTGGGAGGCTACTGCTGAAACCGGAACAGGTGTTCCCGCATTCAGGCAAGCGGAGGCGGGGGGGGCGGAAGTTCTTTATTTTCGTAGGTTTCCCGGGCCTTTTTTACCGGGATACGGGACTCACAGGGCACACCCACCTGGCACAGGCCGCAGCCGTAGCCTTCATAGTTGTAAGTGGTTTTGATATATTCACTGGAAGCGATCAGATGCTGACGGCAGGTTTCCTTGTCGTGGCCGGCAGTGGTCAGCGCCCGCACGGGGCAGCGGTCAATGCATTTGCCGCAGGAGCCGTCCACAAAGAAAGAACACCAGGCCCGGTGGTTGTTATAATACCTGATGGAAGGTGTTACCTGTATTTTCGCTACCACGGAGCCGGCTCTCATGGCTTTGCCTTTCGGGGTGATCAGCCCGTCGCAAAGTCCAAACGTACCCAGACCTGCCGCATAGGCGGCATGGCGTTCAGACCAGGATGACGCATACCCGTAATTTTTCGATTTGACCCAGGCCCAGTTGGGGGCCAGCATGGGAGCCACGGAAGGATACCCCGCATCCGTCAAAGTCGTTGCAACATGGGCTCTGAGACCGGCATTGCATCTTTCCCCTTCAATGCGGACCCTGGCCCATTCTTCTGCGGGAAATTTTCCTGCTTTCCGGTTCATGTCCCGCACGGCTTTGCGCTGGGGCAGAATCCAGGAGATCACCGTGAGATCTTCCGGAGTGGCCTGAATTCCCGGGTGATATTGACTGAAAATTTCCAAAGGTGTCCAGTG
>JAABUD010000312.1 GCA_011389555.1 Desulfotignum sp.
TGTTTCATTATCTTCTAACGGGTACAAATCCTCTCACGATATCTGGGTGTGCACTATTCATCAAAAATGTCTATATCAGGATAATACTTTTCCGCACACTCGCGGCAGATGCTGTGACTGAACTGGGCCTCTGAATGCTTTGCCAGATATTCCTCCATCTGCTTCCAGTATCCTTGGTCATCCCTGATTTTTTTACAATGCATGCAGATCGGCAGAAGGCCGCTTAATTTCTTCACTTCAGCCAGCGCCTTTTGAAGATCCGCAATCAACCGTTCTTTTTCCAGATCTTTCTGCTTCATCTCAGTGGTGTCACGGATGATCCCCTGGTATCCTTCGATGGAACCATCCATGGAACGGCGCACCGTGGCCGAAATCTGGCAGTCCATCACATTACCGGTCCTGAAACCGGACGGATCTCAAATTCTAAATTATAGGATATCCCTTTTTCAATCAGATCCAGAAGCGCCTGATGAACTCTTTCCCGATCCGGAATACAGTTTTCAACGTCATCGGTCGTGAAACGGTCCACCTCAGGATCAAATCCATAAATGCGTTTGGCTTCTGAGGAACCCCAGAATTTCCCCGTATTCAGATCGTATTCCCAGTTTCCCACTTTTCCCATGCGCTGAGCGCTTTTATAACGCCGTTCATTTTCCCGAAGCACGTCTTCCGATTTTTTTCGCTCTGTGATGTCTCTGGCGATTCCCAGCACGCCGACAAGTCTGCCGTCAGGGGTTTTCATGGGTGTCTTGATCGTCTCGAACAACCCCTGGTACCCATCTTCTGCAAATGTCAGCCATTCTTCATTGATGGACGGCCCGTCCGCTTCCATGGCTTTGCGGTCATGCGCGCGAAAAAAATCAGCCAGGTCCCTGTCGACGAAATCATAATCCGTTTTGCCGGCAATGGTTTTTTCTTTTGCCCCAAAAAATCGTTCAAATGTGGGATTGCAGCTGAGATAAACCCCATCAGGATCCTTTAACCAGATTAAATCGGGAATCGTATCGACCAGTACTTTAAGCTGGGACCTGGACTCAGCCAGTCGCTGTTCGGTGTTTTTCTGATCCGTCACATCGTCATAAATGGCGACCACTTCGCCTGTCGGGAGCCTGAAAATAAAATTTTCATAATAAGCTGAAAAGTGATCATCCTGATACATTTTCATTGATCACTTCATAGATGGCAGAGCCGCTGGTCATGTAATCGAATAACCCTCTGTAAAGTGATTCACTCTTTGTCAGTGATTCTGTTGTCATACCGCCACCTGTATCTGATTTGAAAATCCTGACATCTTGCACCGGCGGTACCGGGCAGGACGGGCGGATTTCCGGATCAATGTCTCAGTGTTTTTGGAATTTGTTTCACAACAAAGCTTACCACCACCAGGCATGGCATGCAACGTAAATTCCCCTGAAGACAGCAAATCAGGCCCCGCCCGCATGGATGAGAAACACGGCCACACAGGCCATTGCCAGGAACAGGTAGTTGGCCGGTCTCAGCGTTTCTTTCCAGAAAACCAGGCTGATGAGGGTGGTGACGGCGATCACGCCCAGTCCCAGGGTGGGATAGGCAATGGCCCCGGGCAGAAGGGACAGTGCCCGGATCCAGAACCAGGTGGCCAGGACATTGGTGGTGCCTAAGGCCGTGCCCCAGAACAGGCAGGCCCGGCCGGGGCGTTTCAGACCTTTGAGCCGGGGCAGGGTGAAGACCAGGGCCGTGCCGAAAATGACGGCCATGAATGCTTTGGGGTCGGCCTTGGGGGCCAGTTCCGCCTGGATTTTAAAGACAAAATCCGTGATGCCATAGGCGGCGAACAGCAGCAGGCCCCAGACAATGCCGTGCCAGAAGGGAAGTCCTGATCGGCCGAAACGCAACGGTTCCCGGCTGGCCAGGGGCAGGCACAGAAACGCCAGGCCGATGCCCAGAGACTGGAACCATCCCGTGGTCTCATTGAAAAACACCAGGGAGCCCAGGGTGGGGATGGCCGCGGACAGGCGCATCAGGGTAGTGGACAGGGCCAGGCCCTGGGCCTGGATGGCCTTGTTGAAAAGCCACAGGCACAGCACATACATGAGCCCGGTGAACATGCCCAGAAGCCAGATGAACACGGAGTTGGTTTCCAGGGTTTTCCAGGCCCCCCAGGCGGCAAGGCCTGCCGTGCACACCACATAGTTCACGGCCAGGAACTGCCACAGGTTGACGGACACCCGGTTCCCGCCTTTCATGCTCAGGGCCACCCCGGAGGAGAACAGGATGGCCAGGGCCAGATAGATCATTCCCTGCATGGGTGGTTAAAAATAATTCCTGAGTTTCAGCTCAAACGGATGGGGGTTCAGGTAAGTCTGGGTTTTGAGCCAGGGATGGTCATATTTCAATACATAGTGCCTGATCAGGGTCATCGGCACGATCAGGGGCACATACCCGTCCCGGTAGTGGTCAAAGCTGGTCAGCAGTTCCTGTTTTTCCGACGGGGTCAGATCGTTTTTGAAAAACCCCATGGCATGCTGGAGCACATTGATGTTTTTTTTGAGGGTGGTCATCAGATTCAGGGCCTTGAGCAGCAGTCCTTCATAGGTATCCAGCAGTTCATTGAAGTCCTGCTGTTTGCCGCCGGCCACCCGTTTGCCCATCTCCCGGTAGATCTCCTGGCTGTGGGACAGGATCAGCAGCTTGTTGTCCGTGTGAAAGGCCACCAGTTTGCCCAGGGTGGGGCGGTCTTCCAGGAACCGGCGCCATCGCTGGAGGGTGAAGATGTTTTCAATGAAATTTTCCCGCAGTTTGGGGTCGTTGAGCCGGCCCGCCTCTTCCACGGGGATCCGGGGAAACCGCTGGGTGAATGCCCGGGCAAACAGTCCGACCCCGTTGTTTTTTATTTTGCCGCCTTCTCCATACACCTTGATCCGGTAAAGCCCGCTGCTGGGGGATTTGCTCTTGAAAATGAACCCGCACAGGTTTTCTTTTTCCAGGTCCGGCAGTTTTTTGTCGATCCAGGTCTGCATCTGCTGCGTGTGGTCCTCCCCGGTTTTCCTTGTGATCAGCCGGGGATTGTCCGGATCCCCTTCCAGGCGCAGGGAATTTCTGGGGGTGGGCATGCCGCATTCCACTTCCGGGCACACGGGCACATACTCGCAGAACAGCCCCAGGGTCTGTGTGAGAAACCGGTCATGGCTGTGGCCGCCGTCATACCGGACAGGGTTGCCCATCAGGCAGGAGCTGATACCGATTTTTATGGGTGACAACATAATAGAGATCCTCCTGGTGTAAGTTGAAGTGAACCGATACCTATCGCCCGGAACAAATCAGATTGACTTTGCCTGCTTCAATATATAGGTTCTGTGAAAGATTGAAACCTCTTTTTAAAAATGGAGCCGTTATTTTCATGAGATTCAGGAAAAACAAGGGCGGGTTTCCGGGCCGGGCGATGGTGATGGCCGGGTTGCTGCTGCTGGCAGGGGGGATGGTTGCCTGTACACCCAAAGAGAAACAGACATTTACTGAAGCCTTGTGGGAAGAGCAGGTGGCCCGGACCCGGATATCGGATCTGTATGCCCCCCATGTGGCCGAGGACGGGCGGTTTTTCGCTCCCTGGATGCCCATGCCGGACAAGAGCTTCCTGGATGTGGCGTGGTGGAAACTCACGTCATCCACTTCTTACACGCAAGAGGAACAGGCGTTTCTGCCGGCCGTGCTGCCGGACACGGCAGAGCGCCTGGCACAGACAAAGGGGGATTTCATCCTGTGGATCGGGCACAACACGTTTCTGGTGCGGGTCAACGATACGTACTGGCTCACGGACCCGATGCTGTCGAAACGGGCCCTGGTGCCGGCCCGGGTCACGCCGCCGGCCCTGACCATTGATGCGCTCACCCGCCTGGTGCCGGAAGTGAATATCCTGGTCACTCACAACCACTACGACCACTTGGACCGGGCCACCATGAAGCAGCTGCCGCCGGATGCCCGGGTGTTTGTGCCCCTGGGGCTGAAACGTCCGGTGGAAAAGATGAACAAGACCGATGTTCAGGAAATGGACTGGTGGGAGGAGCAGGACCTGGGCGCCGGGGTCCGGCTGATCTGTCTGCCCGTCCAGCACTGGTCCCGGCGCATCACCCAGGGCCGGAACAAGACCCTGTGGGCCTCCTGGCTGTTGATCACCCCGGATGTCACCCTGTATTTCGGCGGGGATACGGGATATTTCAAGGGATTTGAAGAGATCGGGCGGCGGTTCCCGGATATCGATTATGCGTTCATGGCCACCACGGCCTATCATCCCCGGTGGTTCATGGCCTACAATCACATGAACATCCCCGAGGCGGTCCGGGGGTTTGAAGAACTGGGTGCGAAATATTTCATTCCCACCCAGTGGGGGACGTTTCATCTCGGGGACGAGCCGGCCGGCTACCCCGGCCTGGACCTGGCCCGGTATATCGCGGAAAACCAGGTGGATGCTTCGCGGTTCAAGATCATGGATATCGGTCAGATTCTTGCCATGGATTCAGAAGCCACCCGGAAAAAGGGCGCTGACTGACAGGATCTCCATTGGCAACCTCAGCATGAATTATCCAGCAATTCCCGAATCTTCGCCGTCATATCCGCCATGGAAAACGGCTTCTGGATAAATGCCACCCCGTCATCGAGCACCCCTTGGTGGGCAATGACATTGGCGGTATACCCGGACATGAACAACAGCCGGATGCCGGGGTAAATCGCGGTGATCTGTTCGGCCAGATCCCGGCCGTTCATCTCCGGCATGACCACATCGGTCATGAGCAGATCGATAGGACCGACGTGGTTTTCAGCTTTTTCCACGGCCTCTGCCGGTGCGGCTGCGGACAGCACGGTATAGCCTTTTCTTTCCAGCATCATCCGGGTCATCCTGAGAATCGACGGTTCATCTTCCACCAGCAGGATGGTTTCTGTTCCCCCGGCGGCCGTTTTTTTATCAGGGACTGCCTGGTCAGTTTCTTCATCGACAACCAACCGGGGCAGATATATTCTGAAGGTGGAACCCTGGCCGGGTTCGCTGTATACATGGATGAACCCGTTGTTCTGTTTGATGATACCATAAATTGTGGCCAGTCCCAGGCCCGTGCCTTTGCCCACCTCCTTGGTGGTGAAAAACGGCTCGAACAGATTCTCCAGAGTGTCTTTGTCCATCCCGCAGCCGTTGTCGCTGACCGCCAGCAGGACAAAATCACCCGGGATATACCCTGCGTGCGCACTGCAATAGTCCTCATCAAATGATTTTCTTCCGGTTTCTATGGTGAGTCTGCCCACCCCGGCAATGGCATCCTTTGCATTGACACACAGGTTGGCCAGGATCTGGTCGATCTGGGATGGATCCATTTTCACGGGCCATAGATTGGGGGCCGGTTTCCACGCCAGATCGATGTTTTCTCCGATGAGCCGGCGCAGCATATTGAGCATGCTTTCCACGGTATCGTTCAAATCCAGCCGTCTGGGGGAGATGGTCTGTTTCCTGGCAAAGGCCAGCAGCTGCTTTGTGAGATCCGCCGAGCGTGTCGCTGCGGTTTGAATTTCTTTCAGGTCCGAATACAGATCGTTATCTTTATCCGCCTTCAACAGCGCCAGTTCTGTATGTCCCAGGATGACTCCCAGCATGTTGTTGAAATCATGGGCCACGCCTCCTGCCAGGCGGCCCACGGATTCCATCTTCTGTGCCTGGTGAAGCTGGGTTTGGAGTTTTTTCTGTTCAGTGATATCCGTAATATTGACCACCATTCCGGCGGCGACCTCCGAGGATTTTTCAATATTGGCGGCACTGATGATGACATCGATGATTTTCCCATCCCTGGTCGACCTTTGCGTCTGTATTTGCACGGGTTTGCCGGAACGGTAAATCGCTTCTATCGCTTTGGTGGTCATTTCCCTTTGGTTGTCGGGCACAAAGGGAATGGGTCTTCCTTTCAACTCATCTAAAATCCAACCAAAAGTCTGGGTAAAAGCAAAATTTACAAATTGTGGGTGCCCATGGATATCATACACCACCATTGGATCGGGGTTGGCTTCCAGAATCGCTTTGAGCTGCTTTTCGCGTTCTTTCATATCCCTGTTGGCGGCTTCCAGTTTTTTTGTCTGCCTGGCCACCAGGTCGTTTAACAAGAGTTTATCATCGGCCAGCATTTTTTCCTGAAGCTGTTTTTCCAAAAAAAGTGCCAGCATTTTGACTGAATTTCGGATAACCGCTTTGATCGGAGCATCGATCAGGCCGGGACAGGTTTCCTGCATCCTTACAAAACCAAAACGGTTTTTCGAAGTCGCCACCTCTATGAGTTCGCCATCCGTGTCATAGGGTTCTTCGATAAACCGGAACTGGAGCTGATCGCTCAATGCGTTCATCGAGTCTATGAAGAGCTTCTTGAGGCTGGCTTCATCCGAAATCTGGGTTAGGTTCAGCATGAGAAGGAAAAGATCATGCTCTAAATGGGGGCTTTTCACGAGAACTCCTTGCTATTTCAAAAACTGAGGGGCATTCTCCCTGAGCCAGTCATCCGGGTCCTGAAAAAACGGATTTTCAGTGACGACACCCTTACTGATCATGTAGGGATGTGTTCTCAATGCCTGCATGATGACGACACCGTTGAATTTGGTCAGGTTATACAGGCAGATGCTGATCCAGGGTTTGTTATTGATAAAGTAATTCAACCTGGACTCGTACGCCATTAGATGCTCGACCCCCGGCACGGCCTCTAAAGCCCAGACCATTTCGGCCGTTGCCCGGATATTTCTTCGCCCTGACTGCTGACTGTTCTCATAAAAGTTGTCCAGCCCTTCATCCATGGCCACGGGAGAAAAGGTCCCCTCCGGGTAATATAGGTCTTTGACAGAAGACAGACGGAAACGGTCTTCGTCATGAACATGATCCTTACACCCGTCGCAGAGCATTGCATATCGGTGTGCAAAATCTTCCCGGGTCCGTTCTGCTGGAACATAAAATTGGAGATCGCCGGCGATGTCCCCCTGCCGTAAAAAACCGAAAATGATTTCATCCCTTTCCGCTTCGGTTTCATAAAGTCCGCAGATATGAACTCCCCAGTTACAGGTATAGTCACCGAATCCCAGTTCCAGACGCTCCTGTTCAGATGTCTGTATATGCATTTGGACCCTCCTTTTTTGACAGTGAGTTCTGTCTCCGATAAATGGACAATATCAGGTTTTTGATTGTTTGGGTATCACAAATCCATTCAACCGCCATAAATATCGTAGTCAGGATAATGTTTTTTGGCACATTCCTGTATATCTTCGGTTCAAATTTATTTTTGTTTTTATGGAGAAGAAATATCCCGGCCAGTAAAATTGAACAGATGATATACTCACTGAATTTTTTAAAAGGGGTAAGTCCGACACCTTCCACAAAACACACCGGAAAAATTTTCCAGACAAACACGCTTACTACAATCAATGTGGTGATGATGAAATAGGTCGTAAATAATACTTTCGGCGTTGGATTTCTGTCTGAATCCATGAAATAGAAGGCGACAATCAGCGTTATGCTTTCCAGATACCTGGCACCAATCCATAATTGGTTTGCATAGTAATCATAATCAATAAAGATCGGCATGCCTTTATATGCCAGCGTATGAAGAAGATCCAGCAGGGCAATGAACAGATAGGCGATTCCAATAAATAAGATATACTGATTCTTTATATATTTTTTCGAATTCCAGGTAATCATAAAAAAGGAACATGCCACTATGATGCTGAATATTTCAGCCAGACTGTGAAAAAGAAGATAATTGACAAATGTCGTGAAATATAGCCCGACAAGAACCGCAATCATAAAAAAAATTTGGAGCATATTTACTTCCTTGGAAATTGAAAACATGTGTGTCAAGAAATTACGTTTATGAACCGGGCCCTGCATTTTTAATCCAAAACATCCCGCAGCTTTTCAGCCAGATCCGCCATGCCCACCGGTTTCATGAGCAGTCCCCGGATACCCATGAATTCGGCGTTTTCCCGGTTGATGCTTTGACTGAAGCCGGTGCACAGAATGACAGGAAGCGCCGGTTTGACGGCGATCATTTTTTCAGCCAGCTGCACGCCGCTTACGATCGGCATGTGCATATCCGTGATGATTAGATCGAACTGGGATGGATCGGTTTCAAAAGCGGCCAGGGCATCCACGCTGCTTGTAAAGCAGGTGGTGCGGTATCCCAGTCGTTCGACCATCTGTTTTTCCAGGTGAACAATCGGTGCTTCATCATCCACCAGCAGGAGATGTTCCGTGCCGGTGGGAAGCGGTTGCGGCTGTTTTTCAATGTCCATGGTTTCCGATGTTTCCAGCACCGGCAGATAGACATGAAAAGAAGTGCCCTCTCCCACCTCACTGTACACCCGGATATCCCCTCCATGCGCCTTGACAATGCCGTATACCGTTGCCAGGCCGAGCCCGGTTCCCCTTCCTTTTTCCTTGGTTGTAAAGTAAGGGTCGAAAATTTTTTCGACAATGGCCGGATCGATGCCCGTGCCGGTATCGGTGACCGACAACTTCGCATATCTGCCCGACGTCAGTTGAACCGCCGGTTCATCCTCCTGGTTGAAATCGATCTCCTTGAGTTGTACCGATATCGTGCCCGGGGCAGATTCCACCGCATGGAACGCATTGGTGATCAGGTTCATGGCGATCTGGTGGATCTGGGTCGGGTCCGCCAAAACCCGGCCGCAATCGCTTTGACTGTCCAGTAAGAGCGGAATATCCGCTGGAATGGTGGCACGGCAGAGCTTGAACACCTCTTTGAGTATTTTCTGAACATGGATCGGAATCAATTGGTGGTCCGACTGACGACTGAAAGACAGGATCTGCTGGATCAGTTCCCGTCCTCTTTCGCCTGCACGGTATATTTCATGAAGATTCTGATGTTCCGGACTGCTGGATGGAAAATCATCCAGCATCATTTCCGACAGCCCGACAATGGGAAAAAGAATATTGTTGAAATCATGGGCAATACCGCTGGCCAGAGAGCCGATGGATTCCATTTTCTGGGCCTGATGGAGTGTTTCATCGATTTTTTTCTTTTCCGTGAGATCGGTCAATTGTTCGATGATCAGTTTGATATTCCCGTTATCATCCAGAACCGGGTTGCTGGTACATAAAAAATGCCGGCCCAGTTCAGGAATGAATTTTTCAATGATCTCCATTCTTTTGCTGATATTTGCCCTGGTTGTGGCACAATTGTCACAGGGGTCGAGCTTGCCCAGCAGTTCATAACATTTTTTCCCCTGAACCTGATCTTCAGTCAGGCCGAGAAGTTCATATCCGGCACGATTGTATTGAACGATGGTTTGATCGGGCAACTGAACCCCGATGACATCTTTGATGGAATCGAGCACTCCTTCCAGCAGCTTTTTCTGGGACTGCAGATCCATTTCCGCCTGTTTGCGCTCGGTGATGTCCCGGACCCACTCCATGAACATTTCCACCCGGCCGTCATTGTCCAGGATCGGAATCACCCGCAGGTCAATCCATGTGCCATCCGGCAGTCGGATCTCTTTTTGAAACGGCTGACGGGTTTCCAGAACCGTTTTTGCCCGGCAGTCCGGGCAGATGTCGTCAAAATCCCGATAGGTTTTATAACATTTGGTATGAATCACCTGTTTGTCTTCAGGCACTGCTGCGATTCCCTGCCAGTTGCTGTAAAGAATATTCATGCCGGAATCATGAATTGAGATCATGTCCGGCACCACGGCCAGCATCCTTTCATAGAGATCTCTGTTTTCCCGAAGCACTTCTTCGATATCCGTCTTCTGGGTTTGAAGTCGATGGATCTTTTGATGCAATTGTTGAACCGTTTTTTCCAAATCCTGATATGACGGCGTTTGGGACATCTTTTCCTCCCTGCGCACACATGTACCTGTTTTAGACTGATTTTTTATTGAATTCAACCATCCATACCTTTTCGGAGCGCTACAAAATCAAACCGGCTTTTTCATGATGCGGTCAACCGGGGCGGCACGCATACCGCATGCCGCCAGAAAGAAAATAGCACTATATGTGAA
>JAABUD010000313.1 GCA_011389555.1 Desulfotignum sp.
GGTGTAATTATCATAAGACAAGGAGAATGCAAATGGCACAACACAATTGCGGCACCTGCCGTTTTCGGAAAAAATATGATGACAACCCGGCATCTCTGCTCGGGCGGATATGGCGGTGGCACGCAGGCTGGTGCCCCGGCTGGAAAAAATACATGCAATCCCTTTCAGAAAATGAACGCAAAGTCATCACAGAAAAATATAAGATGAATGATTGAACTCTATGGCAGTTCCAAAGTTTCAGGAAACACGGCTGCCTAATCTGGAAATTCCTGCAGATCGGTCAGCCAGGGGATGGTGTCCTGTATCCGGACTGTCAGAACTATGTTCTCTGTCCGGATACAGGACACCATCCCCTGGCGGGTCACTACCTTATGATTTCTTATAGGCCAGGGTCTTGAGTTTCACCAGTTTGTAATCCCTGGTTCCCAGGCCGATCTCTTCGGCATAGGCCAGCTGGTGGGACCAGTCCACATCCGGGTACAACCCTCTGAATTTGTCTTCTCCCGGAGCCAGGCAGGTCTTGAGCTCCGTGTGGGGCAACCCTGGCTGCTGGTTCACCAGGTCCACGCTGGCCTGGTCGATGGCCACCGGGTCCAGGGAGGCCACCACCCCGATATTGCCGACAATGGGGGATTCCGTGTAGGACAGGCAGTCGCACTTGGGGGCGATGTCCGTGATGAAATTGATGAACAGGGTTTTGTCCGGCTTGTTTTTCAGGACCCCGCTGGTATATTCCACCATTTTTTCCATGAACACCGGAATGGTCTGGTTCCAGTTGATGTTGACGGACCCGGTGGGGCACCGGACAATGCATTCGGCACACCCGATACATTTTTCTTTGATGATATAGGCTTTTTTGTCTTCCAGAAAAATGGCCTCTCCCGGGCAGTGGGCCGCACATTCCCCGCAGCCGATGCAGGTTTTGCGCTTGATTTTGGGGGATACATTGGAGTGCTGGTCCAGTTTGCCTCTGCGTGAAGCAGATCCCATGCCCACGTTTTTGATGGTGCCGCCGAACCCGCTCAGCTCATGTCCCTTGAAATGGGCCACGGAAACCAGGGCATCCGCCTGAACGATCTCCGATCCGATATAGACCTGTTCACAGTTTTTCAGGTTCACGGCCACCGGGGTTTCGCTTTTGCCCAAAAGCCCGTCGGCAATGACCAGGGGGGCGTTGTCCATGGCAGAATAGGCAAATCCGTTTTCGATGGCGGTCTTGATATGGGAGACCGCGTTGGACCGGGTGCCCACATACAGGGTGTTGGCATCGGTGAGAAACGGCATGGCCCTGGTTTTTCGGATGGTTTCAATGATTTTGCGGACAAAGACCGGCCGGATGAACGCGGTGTTCCCCTGTTCGCCG
This sequence comes from Desulfotignum sp., assembly GCA_011389555.1. GTDB lineage: Bacteria > Desulfobacterota > Desulfobacteria > Desulfobacterales > Desulfobacteraceae > Desulfotignum. The sequence continues at coordinate 1,364 of JAABUD010000313.1, forward strand.
AAGTGGATTTTTATGGCGGTCAGATCCCTGGGGGCAAGGATCTTTTTGATACCGGCTTTCTGTATCAGCCGGGCCAGCTTGTCCGGAAGATTTTCCCGGGATGTGGCAGACAGGTCCATGAAAAAAACATCAGATGGCATGAAAACCTCCTTGAAGGAAAATGAAAAAATCAGGGCATTGTGCCGGTAACGGTTCTGGGATCAACCTTACGCAATTTTGTCATAAAACTCAACCGGGGATTTGTTTGTTCAGCCAGAGCCACCCCAGAACGGGACCCGGGGCAAGAAGGAGAAATGCGGTCTCGATGCCCAGGTGCCGGGCCCAGAAGGTCACCAGTTCAATGGAAACAATGGTGATGGAAAATCCAATGCAGTTGACCAGGGTCAAGGCGGATCCCACATATCCCTGGGGGGCAAACCGTGCGTTGAGAGAGGAGAACTGGGGCGAATCGGTCACCACGGCCAGGCCCCACACAAGAATCAGGGCCAGGCCCAGGGGCCGGGGCAGATACAGGATGGCCGGGGAGACCAGGCAGCAGAGGGCGGACATTGCCAGGGCCACACCGGCAACGGCCCGGCTGCCCCATCTCAGAGAAAGCATGCCCCCGGCTGCGCATCCGAAAAATCCGGCAGCAAAAAAACCGAAAGACCATACATCGGCCCGGGCCGGCACCATCAGGGGAAACAGCAGCGGCACGGCCGCCCACACCGCATACAGCTCCCACATATGCCCGAAATACCCCAGAGCGGATGCCCGGAACCGGGGATGGGAAAACAGATGCCGCACCACACCGGGATTGAACGGGGATCCTTTGGGCAGAAACGGCCCGTCCCCCACAAAAACGACCTGGATCACCCCTCCGGCCAGGCACAGACTGCTGGTGACCCAGAGGATCAGGCCCGGGTCTTGCTGCCAGGCAATGGCCTTGATCAGGTAGGGGAATCCGGATGCAAGAACCAGGGCACCCACCAGAAATCCCAGGGCCCGTCCCAGGGTTTTCGGGTACCAGGAAGCGGCGATCTTCATGCCCACAGGATAGATGCCGGCCAGGGCCATGCCGCATAAAAACCGGGATACCAGGAGCACGCCTGTGGCGGAAGGCACAAAAACACCGGCCAGATTGCAGACCGCCCCTGCCATGGAACAGACAAAAAAAAGCCGGGCCGGAGAGAACCGGTCGGACAGGTTCAGGAATGCAAAACACAGGGTGCCGGCAATGAATCCGGCCTGGACGGCAGACAATAAAAATGTCTGGTCCATGAATGCGGCATTGGCGGCAAACCAGATGGAACCGGACAGGAACTGGGCAAGGATAATCAGTAAAAGGCGCATGCAGCAGTCGTTTTCCTTTGAACGGGGTAATTCCCAATTCATTATTGTCATTCATACCTGTGCAAAAGTCAAAACAAAATGTATCGGCCTTGTCCGGTATGTAACGGGTGGGTGCAATAAATAAATTTTCTGGCTGTTCGGTAGGAGTGCCGCCCCCGGTGGGGGTACCGCTGTGCAGGAGAATGCCAGCGTTGCTGACATCAACAACTAGTGTCGGGCGGTGCCTGTGGGTGGAATCCCATTCTGCCGCGTTTGTTACAGGGAGTTGGGCATGCGAAGCGGTCAAAACGGCAAACTGTCTGAGGACATACCTGCCCGCAGTTTTTGCCGTTCAGCGCAGCATGCCCTTACTCCCTGTCAAACGCGGCAGAGGGTGAGACCTACAGGCACCGCCCGGCACGGGTCGCTTGCCCACCCGGCATACCCCCCGCGGCTGTGCTTTCCAGGTTCTCCCGGATGGGCAACGGTCCCTGCCTGCCAGTGCCTGCCTCCCTGCTTGACGCAGCCATGCCTGCATGGTATGTAAAAAATCACGATTATCAAGAGAAAGGATAAACCATGGCAAAAAATGTGGTGCAAACAATTGACGATTCGGTAAAGATCAACACCCTGCTGGTGAGCGTGTCGGAGAAATCCGGGCTGGACACACTGATTCCGGGCATGATCGCCGTGAATCCGGATCTGGTGATCCTGTCCACCGGCGGTACATTCGGACGGATCAAGGAGATCCTGGGGTCTGAGGCAAATCGTCATCTGCGGCAGGTGTCGGATTACACCGGCCAGCCCGAAACCCAGGGGGGCCTTGTGAAAACCCTGGATTTCAAGATCTACCTGGGATTGCTGACAGAGACATACAATGAGGCCCATCAGGCCGATCTGGCCCGGACCGGGGCCCTGCCCGTCGACATGGTGGTGGTCAACCTCTATCCTTTTGCCCGAACGGTTGCAACGGCGGAGGCCACGCTGGAAAATGCCCGGGGGAACATCGATATCGGCGGTCCCGCCATGATCCGGGCTGCGGCCAAGAATTTTATCCGGGTGGCATCGGTGACCGATCCAGGGGACTATCCGGATATACTTGAAAAGCTCACCGCGGGAAAGGGATGTCTGACCCTGGCGGACCGGTATGACCTGGCGGCCCGGGCCTTTGAACATACGGCCGCCTATGACCGGGCCATTGCCGATTATCTGGCCGGTAAAGCCGGTGAAACACTTCAGTCATGCTATCAAACAGGAGCTTGAGTCATCATGTCCGACGATCTGAAAAAAATGTATAAAACCATTATGGACGACCATTTTCCTCCCCGGATGGAAATCGCTTTTGTGGAGGAAACCACCCGCCAGACCCTGTTTTACGAAAAAGTGTCCTGGGTGATCGACGGGGTGGAAAAAGGCCTTCGCTATGGAGAGAATCCAGGCCAGGAAGCGGCCCTGTACCGCCTGATCAACGGCAACCTGATCCTGGGGGATGCAAAGACCATCCAGCCGGGACAGCACCTGGTGTCAGACATCGAGCTGCTCCAGTCCGGCAAGCACCCGGGCAAAACCAATCTGACGGATGCGGACAACTGCCTGAATATTCTGAGATATTTCACGGATACTCCCTGCGCCGTGATCGTCAAGCACAACAATCCCTGCGGGGCGGCCAGGGCCGGCAGCCTTGAAACCGCGTATACCCGGGCCTATATGGCGGACCGGGTGGCGGCGTTCGGGGGATGCATCGGTTTGAACCGGGCCGTGGACAAGGCAACGGCCCAGGCCATTGCCGCCCAGTATGCCGAAGTGGTGGTGGCCCCGGAATTTGAGGACGGGGTCCTGGATATTCTGGGTGCCAGGAAAAACCTGCGGGTGATCCGCATCCAGGCCATGGACCGGCTCCAGGCCTTTATCGGAGAACGGGTGGTGGATTTCAAAAGCCTGATGGACGGCGGCATCGTGGCTCAGTGGTCCTTTGTGCCGAAAGCCTTGACAAAAAAAGATCTGATACCGGCTGTGGCGGAGTACCAGGGCCAGACCTTTTCAGTGAACCGGGCGCCCACGGACCGGGAATATGAAGACATGCTGTTCGGGTGGCTCGTGGAATCCGGCATCACCTCCAACTCCGTGATCTATGTCAAAGACAATGTGACCGTGGGCATCGGCACGGGGGAGCAGGACCGGGTGGGGGTGGCACAGATCGCCGTGGACAAGGCCTACCGCAAACTGGCGGACCGGTATTGTTTTGAACGGTATGGTCAGTCCTGTGCCGATCTGACCGATGAAGACAAGAAACAGGAAATCGAGGCCCAGGTGGCAGAAAAAAACGGCGGACTGATCAATGCTGCCATGATTTCAGACGCGTTTTTCCCGTTCCGGGACGGCATCGATGTGGGACTGTCCCAGGGGGTCAGGGCCGTGATTCAGCCGGGGGGGTCTCTGAAGGATTACCAGTCTGTCCAGGCCTGCAACGAATATGATGCCGCCATGGTATTCACCGGTCAGCGAAGTTTCAAGCATTGAAAAATTGCCGGGGGGGATTACACACAGAACAAAGACAGCTGATTGCGCCGGGCATCCACATGCTGCACCGTGACCTGAATGGCATCTCCCTGTTTGAGTTTTAACCCGGACGCGGGAAGCCGGGCATCCAGCATGAATTCCTTGAGCAGAATATTGTAATGGTCCCGGTGGCATTCCAGCACCAGGGCATCGAGGCTGTCCCCCCGCATGGTTTCCAGAATCTTGAGCAGCCAGTACCGTTTTCTGGCCCCTTGCACACGGCCGGCATTGGCCATGGGAACAGACACGGCCTGTAAAATTTCTTCCAGATCTTTTTTTGAATAGGCGGGATTCAGACCCAGCACCGCTTTAATCTGACGCTGGGTGAGCAGGTCGTGGTATCTTCGAATAGGAGACGTGGCCGTGGTATATGCCTTGACTCCCAGTCCGGAGTGTGTCTGGGGGGTGGTGGTGACCACGGCCCGGCTCAGGTGTTTGCGCTGCATGAGATTGGGAAGCAGCGCGGTTTCAATACCTTTGAACAGCCGCTGGCCGGGGGGAGGCTGGGACCGGAACACCGCCGGCATCTGATGATCGGCCAGAAACTTGGCCATCAGGGAATTGGCAAAAATCATCATTTCCGACACCAGCATCCGGGAAGGGTTTTCCCGGTCCACCTTGGCATATCGGATCTCTTTGTTGTCTTCGAGCCAGATATTGACTTCCGGCAGAGTGATCTGCACCGCACCGGCTTTGATCCGTTTTTCCCTCAGCAACATGGCGATTTTATGAAGGGTGGTGATGGGGTCGTCTTTGCCGTTCAGCAGGTTGGCTTCCGTGTAGCTCATCTGATGATGAACCTGAATGATGCTGGAGACAATCTGGACATCCCGGATTTCAAAAAAACGGCTCATCTGGATCAGCGTGGAGATGGCCGGCCGGATTTCCCCCTGTTTCAGGCTGCACAGGTCATCGGACAGGTCGGCCGGCAGCATGGGCAGTTTGTCATCAGGCATGTAAATGGAACTGGCCCGCTCCCGGGCTGACATGTCAATGGGATCTCCGGATTGGATGTACGCTCCCACATCGATGATATGGATTCCTAAGCGGTACCCCTGGTCCGTGTTCTCGAGGCTGATGGCATCATCGTAATCCATGGTGGACTGGCCGTCGATGGTGATCAGAGGGATTTTTGTCAAATCTTTCCGGCCCGGGTCCTGAAAGGTACGCGTACGGGTGAGCGACAGATTCCGGGTGGCTGTCGAGACTTCCGAAGAAAATCGGGTGGGAATGCCCATGGACAGGAGATTCACGTTTTCATCCACATCCCAGATGCCGGATCGGACAAAAAAATCGAAGATGGGGTCCGGGGAGGTCAGACCGGCGTTTTTCAGCATCTGTCTGGCCAAAGATGCCTGGTCACTGTCATTTCCGAACAGATAATACGCTTTCAGGCAGGTGATGACCCCGGGGTCTGTATCGGTCGATTGTTTTGTGTCACCCTGCATGGCAGTCAGCCAGGCCACCCCTTTTTGAATCAGGCGGTCTCTTTTTTCCGCTTCCCTGATCTGGCGCTTTTTGGCATCCACCTGTTCTGAGGTAAACGGGGAAAAACAGTTCTGATTGAACTTGAAATACAGTCGATCATTGAAAACCGCACGGATCACCGCAGCTTCATGATCACAACACAAAGGCGGATCAAAGCAGAAAACGGTCATGGCAGCCAGATCGATATTTTCAGATTCCTCGTGAAAAATCTCCCAGATTTCGAAGATGTCGACCTGCTCGGACAATTGCCTGCGGGTTTGTGCCGCGGCTTTCAACTGGTTGATCAGAAGATGTCTGGGCTGGGTGACGTCCAGGCATACCTGTGACACATGGGTCAGTCTTTTTGCAGAAAGGCTGACTTCCCGGCTGTTTTCATTGAGTAATTTTAGCTTGTCGTTTTTTTCGCTTACTATTACTGCTGTTATGATTTTCTGTTGATCGATGTATTCAACAATGGTCCCAATTTTCATGAGGCAGACAATAGCAGGAAGGGGGGGGAAAGTCAAATACAGAAACTGGACACACCTCTTGAAAAACCGGCGAAGATACCATAAAATCAACCGTCAGTATGGGAAAGAAAAGGAAATACAGGCCGCGGCTGCTGGGGTCGGATGAAGACCTGCTAAAGGCATTCCATCAAAAACCCGTTGCTCCCCGTTTGTCTGAAACCAAAGCCTCCCCCCTGCCGGTGAACCGCCATGGGTTGCCGGTGGTGGACAAGGTGTTTTCAGATTCATACACCGGGACAGCCAGAAGCGAAGATCACCCGGAAGGAACGGATGCGCCCGCACAAAATTTTACCGAGCTGCTGGAATCTTATCTGTCCAGACCGGCGCAAAAGAAAAAATCCGCGCCCCCCGACCCCATGCCGTATCAAAAACGGATCAAGCGGTACCCGCCCCCGGAAAAGGACCTGGATCTGCATGGATTCACCGCGCTGGGCGCCCGGCTGAAAGCCCGGTCTTTTCTGACCACCTGCAAACACCAGGGATATTTTACCGTGCGGATCATTGTGGGGAAAGGACGGCATTCCGAACTGGGGCCGGTACTGCCGGATACCATCGAAGACCTTTTGGCCCAACTCAAGGCCCAGGACATTGTTTTCGGGTTTGCCTGGGAGCGCAAAAAAAAATCCCGGTCCGGTGCCGTGATCGTGTATCTGCGTCAGTTCAGCGATTGATGGAAATACCGTGCCCCGGGAACAAGCAGACCGATCCGGTGTCACTGGTTGAGCTGATATTTTCTGACAGCCCGGTTGTGTTCGGCCAGTGTTTTTGAAAAATAGTGGGTTTTGTCGTTTTTGGACACAAAAAACAGAAAATCACTTTCCGCCGGGAACAGTGCCGCTTCAATGGCTTTTGCTCCGGGACTGGCAATGGGTCCTTTGGGAAGGCCGTGCATCCGGTAGGTGTTGTATTCGGTTTTTCTGCGCAGATGCCGGGTCCGGATCCGGCCCTCGAACTCCGGATCGCCATAAATCACGGTGGGATCGCTTTCCAGGCGCATGCCTTTTTTCAGGCGGTTGTGGAAAACCGATGCAATCACCGGCCGTTCGGACGCTACGCCGGCTTCTTTTTCAATCATCGAGGCCAGGGTCACCACTTCCTGCAGGGTGAAGCCCAGGTCATCGGCCCGCTTCTGCCACTCGGACGTGTACACGGCAAAAAAAGTGTCGGTCATTTTCTGGATCATCTGCCGGCAGGTGGTGGTTTTCGGAAAAAAATAGGTGTCGGGAAACAAAAAGCCTTCCAGCGTGTGGGAGGGGATGTCCAGGTCTGAGATGACGTCCGGGTCCCGGCACAGCGCCAGAAAGAGGTCGGCGCCGCAGAGTCCGGTTTTTGCCACCACGGCAGCGGTTTCCTCCATGTTCAACCCTTCCGGGATCGTCAGCCGGTACAGCTTGACCCGGTTGTTCAGCAGTTGATCGAGGATCCGGGCCGGGGATGCCGGTGTGTAAAGGAGGTGTTCGCCGGCCGGAATGCGGGTGGCCGCTTTCTGATACCGGGCGTACGCGCTGAACACAAGTGTATTCGGGATCAGGTCCCGGGATTTCAGCTTTGATGCGATCTGCTTCAGGTTCTGACCCGGTTCGATGGTAAAAAGGATTTCTTTGTTTTCGAATGTCACAGGGGTGTGCAGCGTGTGCCATATCCAGACGCCTGTGACTGAAACAGACAATCCTGCCAGGAACAATACGCCCAGCAGGATTTTTATACCGGTTTTCAAGGGCTTGATACCATCTTTTGAAACGGTTTTATACCATGCCCCTGAAAGACGTGAAGGTCAGGGCGATGATGCCGGCCGTGACAAGGCCGATGGAGGTATCCTGGAGCGGTTTGGGGACCCGGCCCAGATTGACGCGTTCCCGGACTCCGGCAAACAGAATCAGGGCCAGACCGAATCCGATGGCATAGGAAAAAGAGGACATCAGGGCTTTGGTGAAATGATATTCATTGCCGATGTTCAGCAGGCAGGCACCCATGACCGCACAATTGGTGGTGATCAGGGGCAGGAAGATCCCCAGGCCGGCATAGAGTCCGGGAATGCTTTTTTTCAGAAACATTTCCACAAATTGAACCAGAGACGCAATCACCAGGATAAAGGACAGGGTCCGCAGATATTCCACATTCAGGGCTTTGAGCAGAAAGGTGTCCACAGACCAGGTGATCATGCCGGCCATCACCATGACAAAGACCACAGCCATGGACATACCCACGGCAGTTTCCATTTTTTTGGAGGTCCCCACAAAGGGACAGATGCCCAGAAACTGCGCCAGGATGATATTGTTGATGAAAATACTGCCGATGGCAAGTTCAAAAAATTCCATGAATCAACTCCTTATTTCTTACCGATGAGGTTCATGCCGGCCAGCATCAGTCCCAGGGCTGCAAACGCGCCGGGTGCTTCCACCATAAAAGTGAAGGGATGAAACCAGGTGCCCAGTTCGAATATGGGGGTTCCGCCCCAGAGGGTGATGGAGCCTGCCCCCAGGATTTCCCGGACCGCACCCAGGGATGCCAGAGACAGGGTGAATCCGATGCCGATGCCCATTCCGTCGGCCAGGGCCATGATCGGGGTGTTTTTACTGGCAAATGCTTCCGCCCGGCC
>JAABUD010000314.1 GCA_011389555.1 Desulfotignum sp.
TATTCTGGAGCGATTGATGGATTGACGGGCCGGAATACAAGCAGGAGTATTCGTCAATTTCAAAGAGATGTCGATCTCCCGCAGACGGGTCAGCCGTCCCATGCTCTGCTGGAAACGCTGGAGGATACCGTTACCCGGCAAACAGAGCAAAGAAAATCGTCGGCCTCCCAGGGGCCCTGGACAACGGTTTTACTGGAAGATGCGTTTACGGATGGAGATTTCAGCACAAACCCGGGATGGACAACTGTTTCAGGCAACTTTTGGGTAGATTCAAATTATTTTTTGCGCTCTGAAAGAGCTGTTTCTAAAACGATGCAATCCGATCAACCAGATAGTGCTGAGAAAAGGATAGCAGATATATTTGGGCAAGTGGTCAAAGAGATGATGAATCCACAACAGGGCACACAGGCCCCAGACCGTTCAGAGCTTTATATTCAACAAAGGATTGATAATGCTTTTGCCATTGAAGTCACGATGAAAATGCTGTCAAATCAAGTTGGGCAAAGCTTCGAGTTCAGAACGTATCACAATCAACACCGGAATTCAGGATATGTGGTCAAATTCTTGCAGGAAAATGAACAATCCCTGGCTTTAATCCGCTTTGATCCATCAGGATCTTCGGTTATCGATATGACACGACCGGGGAGAATGTTCCGTCAAAATGACCCTCAATCTCTCTCCTGGATGCGATATGCAGATGGCGAAATGAAGGTGATGATCGGAAAAGATGAGGTGCTGAATACAAAAGACAGCATGTTCAAGGCATTTGACGGTATTTCGTTTATCAATGAAGGTGGGGACTATGCTGTAGACCGTATCCGTGTTTTGGGCTCTCATAGATAAACACCAGCAGCCGGGCCTGTACCAGAGCATCATCGCTGATCCGGCAGTTTGCCGCTTTTGTATTGTCTGTGCCGTTTTTTCCCGGCCCGGGCATGGTTCATAAACCCGTCTGAACTTCAGACCCTTCAGTTGTTTCGGGTATCATATCCCACGGCAGTTTCGTTTTAGGACAGGATCACAGAACGGCTGTGCCGACGTCAGGCAGATGCCTGGTCCATCCATTCCCGGATTCTTTCCCGGTCGCCATCCGCCATGGCCGTGATATGCAGTCTCGAATGATACCCGTCCCGGGCCGGTTCGGCATGAATGCACTTGGCATAGATATCTTCAAAACAGTGGGCTTCCAGGCAGAAATCAAAATTGAGCTTCACATCGGTCAGCGGTTCAATGGCCGTGGCGGTCTGGATGAGAAACTGGTTTTCGTCCAGGGAGATAGAGGTGCCGGTCAAAGGGATGAGATCCAGTTTTTTGTTTTGTATGATCCAGCAGTGAAGGGGGATCTGAATCTCCAGCAGCGGACCCGGCGAAGCGGTCGCATCCAGGGAGATGGCGTTACCGTCCATATCGATGGCAACGACCGAATAAAATACCAGGGGTTTTTTCATGCCTTTCATCATCAAGGTTTTGGGCGGGTCTGCCTGAACCTGTGCCTGAACCGCTCTGTATGTGGATTCGCCGATCAGCACCTGTCCGCCGATGCTGTTGGATTCGATCCGGGCGGCCCGGTTGACCGTATCCCCCACAATCCCGTATTTCATTCTCAGATCCGATCCGATATTGCCCACAATCACACTGCCGGTGTTGATGCCGATGCCCATCTCCAGAGCGGGATACCCGTCATTCATCAGTTCCGTGTTCAGGCGGGCCAGGCGGTTCTGCATCTCGATGGCACAGGCGACGGCCCGCTGGGGATCGTTTCCATGGGGTTCCGGCGCACCGAACACGGCCAGGATCGCATCACCGATGATTTCATCGATAATGCCGTCATAGGCCAGGATAATGGTGGACATCTGCTTCAGATACCGGTTGAGCAGCTGAACCATCTGTTCCGGATCACGGGACTCCGAAAGGGTGGTAAACCCCCTCAAATCAGCCATGAGCACGGTGACGGTTTTCCGGGTACCCCCGATCTGCCGGCCTTTGTCTGAGGAGAGGATTTCTTCCACCACTTTTTTGGAAAGATAGCGGCCAAAAGTGTCTTTGATAAACCTGACCAGCTGGAGCCGCTGATCCGACACCTGGATAATACGTTCGAGCATGTTTGCCCGGGTGGAGACAATGGCCTTGATTTCTTCGGGTGTGTCCGCCGGCAGGTCGATGACATCGGCTTTGGAAAAGTCGTTTTCGATCTGCCGGTTGGCATGGGTGATCTGTTCCAGGGGATCGATGATTTTCCGGGCGAGAAAGCGCTTCAGGCTCACCACCATGAAAACGACGATAATGCCCACCAGCACCATGATCCGCATGGCATACCAGAACAGTTCCATGGGTCCGGACCCTTCGGCCAGCCACCGGTACCCTAAAGAATACACCAGCAGAACCGCCTCGATAAACAGAATCCGCCAGAAAACACCCATGACCAGAATTTCCCGGACCCCGTTGTTTTTTTTGCCTTTATTCAGCATGACCGTTTGTCCCCATTATGTATGGTATTGAATATATTTGTATAACAGACTTATACAGTAATATTCAACTGACGAAACGCAACTGGTTATTTTCGGGCCGGATGGGGCTTTTCAGGGAAACATCAGTTCAGCGATGTGGCACACGCTGATATCCCGGCCCTGTTGAGCGGCCCCGCCTTTGAGCTGAAGCACGCATCCCGGGCATTCGGTCACCAGCAGATCGGTCCCGGAAGCGGTCACGTCATCCAGCTTCCGGGTGAGGATTTCCCGGGAGACTGCCGGAAATGTGGTGGAAAAACTGCCGCCGAATCCGCAGCAGGTTTCCTCTTCAGCTGTGGGGACATACCGGTTTCCGGATTTTTCAATGAGATCGCGCGGGGCCTGGTGAACATCCAGGCCCCGGCACAGGTGGCAGGGGGAATGAAACGCGGTTCTTCTTCCGGTACCGGAGATGGCTTCAATTCCAACGATATCGTTCATGAATACGGAAAACGGCACCACTTTTTTCGCAAACGCCGCCACCTTTTCAGGGGCATAATCTTTGACCAGTTTCGGCACCCCGTGGGTCAGGTGGGAGGCGCAGGAGGCGCACAGGGTGACGATATAATCCACGTCATCGTAATTGTTGCCGTTGACGGCCATGGCATCCAGGTTCTGGAGGGCCACATCCCTGGCCGCAGCGGTTTCCCCCATGCTGATCGCCGGCAGGCCGCAGCAGGACTGGTTCATGGGAAATAAAACGTGAATGTCGTGCCGGGCAAATCCCTTCATGGCCGCTTCCAGATGCCCAGGATACACAAAATCCTGAACACACCCGGAAAACAAGGCAATGGTGAAGCGAGGGTTTTTGATCGGCTGGTTCAGGGTGGCAAACCGGTCCCGGAACGGGATTCTGGCAATGGCCGGCAGGCGCCGGAAATTGTGATTCGACGAAAAGATCATGGGCAGGTGTCGCAGAAAGCCGGCATCCGGCCCCTGTGGAGTCAAAATGCCAGGAGCGGCCTGTGTCCGATCCGATCGGTCCACTGCCGGTTGCTGGGCCAGGAAAGCCGTGCGCAGCAGCCGGTGAAACAGTCTGCGGTTTTTGAGCACCTTTGCCAGCATCAGACTTTGCAGGGGATGTCCGGTTTCATCCTGGATCCGGGCATGGACCTGTTTGATCAGATGGGGCAGATCGATGCCGCCGGCGCACACGGCTTTGCACGCTCCGCAGTTGGTGCAGTTTTTCACCAGGTTTTTCGCGTTTTCCAGGCCGTGAAAAAAATAGGTGGTGATCAGGCCGATGGCACCGATATAGATATGGCCCATCTGGTGGCCCCCCACCATGCGGTAGACGGGGCATACATTGGCGCAGGCCCCACACCGCACGCACTGGAGCACCTGGGAGAACTCGGGATCAGCCGCGATTTTGCTGCGGCCGTTGTCCAGGAACACGATGTGCATCTCCCGTTTTCCGGACGGGGGGACAGTGCATTCTGAAGGCCCGGTGATCCAGGTGACATAGGAAGTGATGGCCTGGCCCGTGGCGTTTTTCGGCAGAATCCGGTTGATGGTCAGGGCATCGGCAATCGTGGGCACCAGCTTGTCGATGCCCACCAGGGCCACATGCACTTTGGGCAGGGTGGTGACCAGCCGGGCATTGCCCTCGTTGGTGGCAATGCCGATGGTGCCGGTGTCGGCCACGGCATAGTTGGCGCCGGTGATGCCCATGTCCGCTTCCACGAATTTTTCCCGCAGCTCTTTCCGGGCCACCTTGACCAGTCGCTCGATTTCCGGGTCCTGGCCCGTGCCCGTGACATCCGTGAACAGGTCCGCCACCTGGAACCGGGACAAATGGATGGCCGGCATCACCATGTGGGACGGGCCTTCTTTTCTGAGCTGCACGATCCATTCCCCGAGATCGGTTTCCGTGACTTCCAGCCCTCTGGTTTCCAGCCACGGGTTCAGATGGATCTCCTCGGCGGTCATGGATTTGGATTTCACGATTTTTTTTGATCCGGTTTTTTGAGCGATTTCTTCAATGATGCGGTTGGCATCTTCGGCCGTGTCGGCCACATGCACATGGATGCCATGGGCAAGCGCGTTTGCGGTAAATTCCTTTACAAGGGCCGGGTTGTTCCGGATGGCTTCTGCCTTGGTATCCGCCACTTTTTGAATCAGGGCAGTCACATCCATTCCGTCAAAAGCGTTTTCCCGGGAAGTCCGGTAGGCCACGGCGAATTTGTCCATGGCCTGGCGCAGAAACCGGTTGTCCAGGGCTGTATCCAGCCGGTGTTTATAGGATCTGAGGCTTTCCGTTTTTGCCATGAGCTTATTCCTCTTCCACCAGGATGATATGCAGTTCCAGGGGGCCATGGACACCGATGGCCAGGACCCGTTCGATATCCGCCGTGCGGCTGGCGCCCGTGATAAACGCGGTATAGGACCCGGTCCGGGCCGTCATTGCAGCCAGTTCTTCTGCCATGGAGTCCGCAGCGGGTCGGATATCCGACACGTTCAGGACAGCCACATGCACCTCGCACAACATGGTGGCCAGCCGGGTCTCCTCGCTGTCCGAAGCAATAACCAGGGTGCCGGTGTCGGCGATGCCGAAATCCGCCAGGGTCACCCCCATGTCGATGCCGCCGGGAAATTGCCGCGTCCCGTTCTGAAGCAGATGGATGTTACCGGCAGTGTCACAGGCCTGAGACAGATACTGAAGATCCGCCGTCCCCAGGTTCGGGGCTGCCAGGGTTCGGACCGGGGTCTCTCCGGGGCCCGCAGATACCGGTCCGGGGTCCGGCATCAAAGAAACCATGGGCGCTTTGGCCAGCAGTATGTCCACTGCCCGGTCAAATGCCCGATCCCGCGTGGCTGCCTGATGTATCACCGCGGATACCAGAGAGGCCTTTTGAGCAAATGTTGCTGCCAGATCGGTCATGTCACAAATACTCCTATCACCGCTAACTGTTTTCTGGGGCGGTTACCCGAAAAATACCCCCGGCAGCCAGGTGACCAGAGACGGAAACAGGCACAGCAGGGCGATACTGATGAGCTGCAGCAGGACAAAAGGCATGATCCCCCGGTAAATATGCATCATGGAAAACTCCGAGGGTGCCACCCCCTTGAAGTAAAACAGGGCATACCCGAACGGCGGGGTGAGGAACGATGTCTGGAGGTTCACACACAGCAGCAGGGAAAACCACAAAGGATCAAATCCCAGCTCTATGGCAATGGGCAGAAAAATGGGCACGGTCACCAGCAGGATGGCGGCCCAGTCAATGAACATGCCCATGATGAACACGATGAACATCATGATGAACAAAATAATCCACTCGTTCATGCCCGAACCGATGAGCAGATCCGCCACCACATCCCCGCCGCCCATGCTCAGAAAAACGGCGGAGAAAAATTTGCCGCCGATGAACAGCATCATGACCATGGAGGTGGTTTTCAATGTGGCATAGCCACTTTCCTTGAGCACGGTCCAGGTGAGCTTTCTGTTGAAAAGGGCCAGAAGTACGGCACCAAACGCCCCCAGGCCGGCGGCTTCCGTGGGGGTGGCTACCCCGCCAAGAATCGTTCCCATGACCGCCAGGATCAATGCCAGGGGTGGGATCAAAGATTTCAGGGTCATGGCCCATTTTTGTCCGGCAGTATATCCGGATGCCTCATCTTTTGAAATGGGGGGACCCAGTGTGGGGTTGATATTACAGCGAATGAGAATATAAGTGAAATACAGGCCTGCCAGCAAAAGACCCGGGAAAATGGCACCGGCAAACAGGTTGCCCACGGAAGTTTCCTTCATACCGGTGAGTCCGCCGTACACCACCATCATGATGGAGGGTGGAATCAGAATACCCAAAGTGCCTGAAGCACATATAATGCCTGCGGTCAGTTCCTTCTGGTATCCTTTGCCCATGAGGGCCGGAGTTGCCAGCAACCCCATGGCCACCACGGATGCGCCGATAATCCCGGTGGTGGCGGCAAATACCGTACACACCAGCACCACGGCCAGGCCCAGGCCGCCCTTGATACTGCCCAGCACCACGTACATGGATTCAAACAGGGCTTCAGACACTTTGGATCTGTCCAGCAACTGTGCCATGAGAATAAACAAGGGGATGGCCACCAGGGTGTAGTTTTCCATCAAACCCCAGGTGTTGTTGATAAACATCTGAAACAGCATGGGGATATTGAACCCGTTGTCGATCAGGCCGAACAGGGTGGCGATCGCTGCCAGGGTATAGGCCAGGGGGTGTCCGAGTATGATGGCGACTATAAGGGTGACAAACATGGCCACAGTCAAGAATTCAAGACTCATGGGGTAACCTTTCTTCCTTGTTGTTTGAGTGAGTTGATATCCTTTAACAGATTGGCGATGCCCTGGAGCAGTAAAAATACCAGACACAAAGCCATCAAAATCTTCAACGGCCAGATGGGAGGCGCCCAGGAAGTGGAATTCACTTCAAGGCCCAGGGTGGATTGATATGCGTATTTCATCCCATACAGGGTCAGGCAGATGGTCACGGGCATGAAAAAGACCAGATTGGTGATAATGCTGAGAATCGCCTGGACTTTTTCCGATGCCAGGGAGGTGAAAATATCCACCTTTACATGGGCACCATGGACATCGGCATAGGAAAGCCCGAACATATAGTGCAGCCCGTACAAAAAGGTGGTGGCTTCAAACGCCCATGTGGTGGGTGCATTGAAAACATACCGCATGGCCACCTCATATACCACGATGATCAACAGCGGATATACAAGAAAAGAGGTGATATCCCCCTGTTTGCGGATGATCTTTTCCAGATGGTTTGATAACGATTCCAACATCTTGGTTTCCTTTTTTCGAAAATGAATCAAAACAACGATAAGGGTCCGGCAGCCTGTGTTATATCGGAATGGGTAAATGACCGGGCTGCCGGACTTTTCTACTGTTTTACGTGGTTACATCAGCAAAAAAACAGATCCGGCTTATTCGTGGATCTGGCCGCTGATATAGGTTTCATAAGGCCAGGGAGTCGCTCCGCCGCGGGCCTTGCGCCAGGACGCATAATCCTCGATCAGCTGGTCCTGGGAATCCAGGATTTTCTTGGCATCCGGGAATTTTGCCTTGACAGAATCCATATACTCTTTGGTGGTTTTGCGGAATTCGATAAGGGTTTCTTTATCCATATGGACAAATTCCATTTTTTGCTCAAACAGCTCAATGGCTTCTGCGTTCAGGTTATTGATCCAGCTGTAGCTCCACAGCTGGGTTTCCTTGGCAGCGATATCAACAATCCATTTCAAGTCTTCGGGCAGTTTTTCATAGGCATCTTTGTTGAAAAACAGGGCACACTGGATACCCGGCTGATGTACACCCGGCTGAATCGCATATTTGGTAACATCATCAAATCCCATGGGATAATTGATGGCAGGAGAAGAAAATTCTGCCGCATCAATCACACCACGCTCCAGGGCCAGGTAGACTTCGCCGCCGGGAAGGGGAGACACCGACGCCCCCAGGTTGTTCAGAATATCCATGAACCAGCCCGGGGTACGAACCCGCATGCCCTTGAAATCCTGCATACTGGTGGCCCGTTTGTTGGAAGAAAGCCCCATCTCCTGGCCGCACTGGCCCCCGGGAAGGGCAAACAGGTTGAACTGGCCATAGATTTCCTGCATCATCTCCACACCGCCTCTTTCATAGAGCCAGATATTGTACAGTTCTGCATCCAGGCCAAAGGGAACCGATGCCAGGGCAACAAAGGCTTCGTTTTTTCCTTTCCAGTACCCGGGCCAGTCATGACCCACCTGGGCCGCGCCCGTGCTCACTGCATCGAAACTCTGCATGGCCGGTACCAGTTCACCAGCGGAAAACGGCTTGATATCCAGGCGGCCGGCAGATGCCAGCCGGACACTGTCGGCAAAATGGGATGCAATATCATAGAACAAAAGCCCTTTGGACCATGGCATGACCATTTTCCAGCGGATCTTTTCATCCGATGTCTTGAAGGAGACCCGTTTTGCTTCCTTTGCCCGGGGGTCTTCTCCGAATTTTTCGCGTTTGGCATGGGCTGTGCCGCAGATAAAGACAGCTGCCATGATAAGGGTAATCACAATGGTTAATGCTTTTTTCATGCGTTCCTCCGTCCTTTGAAAATGATTTATTCACACGACTGGTTTCAGATAACTCCTGAGATGTTTTTTTCCTCCTTTCCCGGATCGGCCTTTCCGTCAGGGTACTCCGGCAAGTCCAGATTTATATGCATTTCAAGGTAATTCGTTTTACAGGCCTGCTTGGTATTACCAATACTAAAATCCATCTGAGTTTCTTTGTCAAGAAAAAAATAAAATTTATTTTTTTTTGTCAGAAAGCCTGTTATACAGATCGATAGTTCAAAAATTCAAAGGGTTGTGTATAAATGATCCGGCATGAAAATAAAGGTAGTACCATAAAATTATCAGTTGACAATCCCAAATATATGCGCAATAGTAAATTGGTATTACCATGAACTGAAGAGGAGCCTATGATCCAGAAACCCATCCTTGATGCATTGCAGAAAATCGTTGGGTCCCCGCATCTGTTGACCCAGAAAGAAGACATGCTCACCTATTCCTATGATGCTGCTGTGCTGGATCCGGTGATGCCTGCGGCTGCCGTGATACCTGAAACAAAAGACCAAATGGGTGAAATCATCGCCCTGTGCGCGGAAAATCATATTCCCATCACGGTCAGAGGATCGGGTACCAACCTGTCCGGCGGCACCATTCCTCATTCTTCGGGTGTTGTGATCCTCACCGGCCGGATGAACAAAATTATTGAAATCAACGAAGCAGACATGTATGCCGTGGTGGAACCCGGCGTGGTGACGGCCACCCTGGCAGCGGAAGTGGAGAAGCGGGGACTGTTCTATCCCCCGGATCCCGGGTCCATGGCCGTGTCCACCATCGGCGGCAATGTGGCGGAAAATGCCGGGGGGCTGCGGGGACTCAAATACGGCGTGACCAAGGATTATGTCATGGGGCTGCAGTTTTTTGACTGCCAGGGCAATTATATCAAAACCGGTTCCAGGACCGTGAAGTGCGCCACCGGCTATAATATCACCGGACTTATGGTGGGGTCTGAGGGCACCCTGGGGGTCCTGGACCAGGTGATTCTCAAACTCATCCCGGCCCCAAAGGCCAGGCAGGCCATGGTGGCGGTATATGACACCATTGAACAGGCCTCGGAAACCGTGGCCGGTATCATTTCCGCGCGGATTGTGCCGGCCACCCTGGAAATCCTGGACAATTTCACCATCCGGGCTGTGGAGGATTTTTCAAAGGCGGGGCTTCCCACGGACGCGGCAGCCCTGCTGCTCATCGAGGTGGACGG
>JAABUD010000315.1 GCA_011389555.1 Desulfotignum sp.
TGGCCGCCATGGTGGGCGGGCTGGGACTGGCGCCGGGGGCCAATATCGGCACGGACTGTGCCGTGTTTGAAGCCACCCACGGCACGGCCCCCAAATATGCGGGCAAAGACAAGGTCAATCCCGGATCATTGATTCTGTCCGGGGCCATGATGCTGGATCACATGGAATGGCACGAGGCGGCAAAACGGGTTCGCGATGCGCTGCAGCAGGCCATTGCCGCCAAACAGGTCACATATGATCTGGCCCGGCAGATCCCCGGAGCCACAGAAGTTTCCTGTTCCGAGTTCGGCCGGCAGATCTGCCGGTTGATGACCCCTTGACCGGGCACTGCCGGCATTGCCCGGGTCCGGGCCCTGCTTCCCGGACTCACACTGTGATGATCAACCCCACGGGGCAATGGTCGGATCCGAAAATGTCATTGTCGATAAACGCATCTTTGACCACCCCGTTGTCCAGCAGGTCCCGGGTGACAAAAAAATAATCGATGCGCCACCCGGCATTGTTTTTCCGGGCGTTGAACCGGTAGGACCACCACGAGTATTTCACTTCTTCCGGATAAAAATGGCGGAACGTATCCACGTATCCTTCATCGATCATGCGGTCCAGCACATCCCGTTCCATGCGAAGAAATCCGGACCGCTTTGAATTGGGGCCGGGATTTTTCAGGTCGATCTCGTTGTGGGCCGTGTTGAAATCCCCGGTGATGATCACCCCTTTGCCCGCATCCCGCAGTGTCTGGGTATAAGTGAGAAACCAGTCATAAAAATCCAGCTTGTACCGGAGGCGTTCGTCGCTCATCTGCCCGTTGGGAAAATAGACATTGAACAGGGTGAAGCGATCAAAATCCATCCGGATCACCCGGCCTTCGTCATCATACTCCGGCCGGTCAAACCTTGTGATCACCTGATCGGGCGTCACTTTTGAAAATGCTGCCACCCCGCTGTACCCTTTTTTCACAGTGGCATAGGCCCAGAAGGATTCATAGGGTGAAAAATCGATCATTTCCGGGGTACGCTGGTCTTTCTGGAGTTTGGTTTCCTGGAGCATGAGAATATCCGGATTCAGCCGGTTCACAGATTTGAAAAAATCTTTTTTCAGCACGGCCCGGAGCCCGTTGACATTCCAGGAAATGAGCCGCAATTCGCGGGGGGACGTATCAGAAGAGGAAGTCATGTCACACGTTATCTTTCCGGCAGCAGTATAATGCGGGCATCCGCCACCACGCAGCGATCTGAATCACACATCACGGGATTCAGATCAATGGATTCAAAAAAAGGTTCCAGGTCCATGACCAGATGGGAAAAATCCACCAGCATCCGGGTCAGGGCCGCCATGTTCACGCCGGGTTTCCCCCGGAACCCTTCCAGAATCGGTCCGGCTTTCAGGGCCTTGACCATGGAGGTCACATCCGACGGGGTCACGGGTGCCAGGCGGATGGCCGTATCATTGTATATTTCCATACGGGTGCCCCCCAGTCCCAGCACCACCACCGGCCCGAACTGGAGATCATTTTTCGCACCCACCAGCACTTCGATGCCGGACACCATTTCCTCCACCAGGACCTGGTCGCACCCTTTGAGGGATAACAGCCGGGCCATTTGAGCGGCCAGTGTGTCCGGATCCTGAACATGGGTCACCACGGCCTGGTGTTCGGTTTTATGCACAATCAACGGGGAAACCGCCTTGAGCACCACCGGGCCGGCACACGTTGCCAGAAACTGTGCGGCGGCAGCCACAGAATCGGTCAGCACGCTTGCGGGAACGGCCAGTTTCCGTTCTGCCAGAATCTCTTTGGCCATCGGCTCCAGGACCCAGCCGGCCGACCGGGCCGATTCAAGGATCTGTGTGATGCGGGGGGTCAGCATGGATGGCACCTTTTCAATGCTTTGGCCATGAGCACAGCCCCTTCCACGGATGAGGCCACGGGAATCCGGTTCAGTTCAAATCCTTCAATGATGATCTTGTATTTGTCCTCTTTGGGCACATAGGCGATCAGCGGTTTGCCTTCGTTCCGGGCCACCTGGCTCAATTTGGCCCCGATATCCGCGGAAATTCCCGGAGAATACGGCAGCAGCAGGGCCAGGATGCAGTCGATATGAGAATCTCTGGACAGATGGCGCACCGCGGTCAGGATATCGTCATCCACACACGACCCGGTCAGATCCAGAGGGTTTTTCAATGAGGCAATGGCCTGGATCTCCGGTGACAGCCGGGAGTGGATGGCGGCAGCGGTTTGTTCGGAAATCTCGGGGAGGTCCAACCCATGATGTCCGCAGGCATCTGCGGCCACCACCCCGTGTCCGCCGGACAAGGACACGATGCCGATGTGCCCGGAGCTGCCTTTGGGATAACAGCTCAACGCCTCACAGAACGAGGTGAGTTCATATTCCGTATCTGCTTCCGCCACACAATGTTGGGCCATGATTTGTGAAAACACCCGGTAATCTCCTGCCACGGATGCCGTATGGCTGGATGCCGCGGCAATCCCCCGGACCGTTTTCCCGGCCTTGAGCACCACAATGGGTTTGGTGCAGGTCTGGGCCCGTTGGATGAATTCCCGGCCTTCCCGGCATTCAAACCCCTCAATATAAAACGCGATGACCCGGGTTCCCATATCCTGTTCAAACCAGTCGATCATATCGGTTTCCCGGATACAGGCTTTGTTTCCGATACTCACGGCAGCGGACACACCGATCCCCTGGCCGGCGAATTTCACCATCTGGTCCACCAGGACCCCGCCGCTCTGGGACACCAGTCCGATATTCCCTTTTTTCGGGTGAATAATGCGTTCCCCCGGCAGAAAAAAGGTATCCACGGCGTCGGGCGAATAAATTCCCAGACAGTTGGGTCCCACAAAGGGGAAATCAGCCTGTGCCGCCAGATCCGTCACCTCTTTTTGCAGATCTTTATCGCCGGTTTCAGCAAACCCGCCTGAAATGATCACCGCGCCTTTGACCCCTTTTTCAATGCACTGGGCCACCACCTCCGGCACAAACCGGGAGCGCACGGCGATCACGGCCAGGTCCACAGCCGTTTCTATCTGACCCACAGACCCGTACACCGGCTCCCGGTTCAATCGGCCGCCCTTTGGATTCACGGCAAAGGTCTGCACGGGGTACCGCAGATGGTTTTTGTTGTAAATCACATTGGCGGGATGGTGGTCATGGGTGGTGGACACACCGATCACCGCCATGGAAGACGGCCTGAAAAGACAGGTTACATCCATGCCAGCCTGCGCATGCTATTTAATTGTCCTGTTCCGCAAGATAATCATCATACATGGATTCCAGTCCCAGTTTATGCTTGGACTCTTCCTGAACCAGCATCAAAAACAATTTTCTGGCATCGGCATTATCGGTCTGATCCGCCAGGGTCTGATACAGCTTGACCGCCTTTTCCTCCCGTTTCATGGCGACTTTGAGAATTTCCGGCATGGGCATGCCTTCTTCATAGTCTTTTTCCACCATATAATCACTGATTTTCAAATCCTGGATCTTTTTGAATTCATAGGATTCGATTTTTTCCTTGTTGCCTGCAATATCGGACAACAGGGCCGCATGTTTTTCCTCTTCTTTGGCAAAATTCTCAAAAATTTCCTTGAGAGACGGTTTGCCGGCTTTTGCCGCCTGGGACTGATAAAACGCAACAGCCTCGTTTTCCTTGTCAATGGCAAATGTCAATATCTCATCGATGGATTTGAAATTCATGGGTGTTTTTCCTCCTGATTGGATTGATCTACATTGTTGTTTGTCTGATTTTCACTGCACAAAATTCTTATATCAAATTTCAGGGTCAAGGCAAATACCTTTTCCCCCGGGTCTGGATTTTCACCCGGGGTCAGGTTTTCCAAATATGGCGGTCAGGGCGGACTCAACCTCTGGATAGGCAAATGGAAACCTTCGTTTTGTCAATACATCGGGAACCGCTTTCTGGCTGTTGAGCAGCGAGGCCCCCAGTTCGCCCATGACCAGCTTCACCACAAACCCGGGCGCGGGCATCAGCGCGGGCCGATGCAGGGCTCGTCCCAGGGCTTTGGCAAAATCCCGCTGTCTCACCGGTTCCGGTCCCACCATATTGTAAATTCCCCGGGAATCCGGGGTCTGGATCAGAAACTCCATGGCGTTGATCAGATCATCGATATGAATCCATGGAAACCACTGATATCCGCTGCCCAGAGGCCCGCCTGCAAACCATTTGAATGCCGGAGACATCACGGACAATGCACCGCCGTCGCCCAAAACCACACCGAACCGCATGATCTGCACCACGGCCCCGGCCTTTTTTTTTGCGGTGAGGGCGGCACTTTCCCAGTCTTTGCACACGCCGGCCAGAAAATCGGTGCCTGTCGACGATTCCTCGGTGAGGGTCCGTTCTCCGGCATCTCCATAAATTCCGGCGGCAGAGGCACTTAACAGATGAACCGGTTTGTCCGATACCATGGCACTCACCAGGTGGTGCGTGGTTTTCACCCGGGAATCATAAATGGCCTGTTTGTAGGATTTTGTCCAGCGTTTGAAAATGTTCTGCCCGGCCAGATTGACGATCACATCCGCGTTTGCCACATGATCCTGCCAGGATCCCGGCTGTGTGGTATCTGCCGATACCCACACGAAACGTTCCGCCTCCTGTGCAGGATGCGAACCGGATGTGCCCAGCCCGGTCACATGCCAGTGAAGATCCAGAAAATGACGAACCAGGTGTGTGCCGACAAAACCGGAGGCACCGGTGATCAATATTCGTTTCATGGGATTTCCTTATTTCTGTTTCATTCAATTCAGGCCTGAAAATTGCAGCCACCTTTCCTTCATACACCCGAAGCAATGCATGAGGTGTGCCAAAAACATTCTTGGGATTGACAACCATGAGGATATCAGCTTACGCTTATCGCATCAACCATAACATTGACAAGGAGGTTTTCATGATCGGAATCATCGGCAGTGGCAATGTCGGGGCCAATACCGCTTTTTTCCTGGCGGAAAAAGGGGTGGACCATGTCATGCTTTTCGACATTCAGGACGGCCTGGCAAAGGGCAAGGCCCTGGACATGATGGAAGCCGCCCCCATCCGGGGGTACCGCACCACCATTCTGGGAACAGATGATGCAGACGAGGTGATGGATTCAGACATGGTCATCATCACGGCCGGAGCCGTGCGCAAACCCGGCATGGACCGGGATGCCCTGTTTCAGGCCAACAAAGACATCCTCATCGACTATGCAAAAAAAATCACCCGCCCGGACACCCGGGTCATCCTTGTCTCGGAACCGGTGGACCTGCTCACCACCCTGTTCGCCCGGCATTCCTCTTTGCCCGCAGACCGGATCATGGGGCTGGGGGGCATTCTGGATGCGACCCGGTTGCGGTTTCTCATTGCCGCAAAACTGGGGGTGTCCATGGAAAATGTAGCGACCCAGGTGGTGGGAAGACACAGCGATGACATGATCATCCTGCAAGACTATTGCTGTGTTTCCGGGGTACCGGTCGAGCATTTTCTGTCCAGGGAAACCATTGACCAGTTGTTCGATCAGACCCGCGGGGCCGGCAGCCTGATTGTGGAACTGGCCGGCCGGGCCAGCGCCTATTACGGGCCGTCAGCCGTGGCCGCGGACCTGGCGGAAGCGATCCGCCACGACACCGGCCGGGTATTGTCGGTCTCCCGAATGCTGTCCGGCCAGTTCGGCATCACGGATGCAGCCCTGTCTCTGCCCTGCGTGATCAACCGAACCGGTGCATCCGAAATACTGACACCCCGCCTGGACCCAAACCAGATCGATATTCTGACAACCGGTGCCCGGATTATTCAGGAAACCCTCAAGGAGGACACCCATGCCTAAAGTATCCATTATCGGCGCCGGCAACGTGGGCGCCACAGCTGTGTATTACATTGCGGAAAAAAATCTGGCCGACATCGTCATGGTGGATGTGGTCGAGGGACTTCCCCAGGCCAAAGCCCTGGACTATCTGCATGCCGCCCCCATGAGAAACTACCAGGTACACATCCTGGGCACCAATGATTACAAAGATATCAAAGACTCGGACGTGGTGATCCTCACCGCCGGCATTCCCCGGAAACCGGGCATGGACCGCATGGATTTGATGAAAATCAACGTGGACATCGCCCAAAAAGCGGCCCGGGCCATTGCTGAACATGCACCCAACGCCGTGGTGGTGGTGGTGTCCAACCCTCTGGATGTCATTGCCATGGCCACGCTCCAGGAAACCGGGTTTGCCCTCAAGCGGGTCATGGGCATGGCCGGGGTTCTGGATGCCACAAGGTTCCGGTATTTTATCGCGGAAAAGCTGAACGTCTGGCCCGGGGATGTCATGGCCATGGTTTTGGGCGGACATGGCGACACCATGGTGCCGCTGCCCCGGTATACCCGGGTGAACGGCATCCCGGTCACGGAACTCATCGCGCCCGATGACTTAGAAAAACTGATCGACCGCACCCGCACCGGCGGGGGAGAAATCGTGTCCCTGCTCAAACAGGGATCCGCGTTTTACGCGCCCGGCGCATCCGTCGCCAAGATGGTGGAAGCGATTCTCAAAGACGAGAAACGGGTGGTACCGGTGTCGGCTTACCTGCGCGGGGAATACGGATACCGGGATATGTTTCTGGGGGTCCCGGCCCTGCTGGGAAAAAACGGGGTGGAAAAAATCCTGGAACTGTCCTTGACCGCGGAAGAAAAAACCGCACTGGATGCATCTGCCAGGGCGGTGAAAGACGGGGTGGACACCCTGCGGTCTTTTTTTTCACCGGGATAGTTCGGTCTTCCGGACCTGAGCCGGTTTGGCAAACGGGTCATTGACGAATCTTGCGGTTATGTTTACACTGACCGGGAACAATGAAATCCATCTGAAAGGAGGGCCTTATGAAACTGACCAGTTCCGCATTCAACCCGGGAGAAAGAATTCCGTCCATTTACACGTGTGACGGCGACAATGTGAACCCGCCTCTGGAGATCACGGGTGTTCCCCACGAGGCCAGAAGCCTGGTGCTGATCATGGATGACCCGGATGTTCCCAGACATCTGCGGGAGGACGGCATGTGGGATCACTGGGTGGTATTCAATATGCCCCCGGACACCGGCATTATTGAAGAAAACAGTGAGCCCGAAGGCACCCCCGGCATCGGCACCAACGAAAAAACCGGATACTTCGGCCCCTGCCCGCCGGACCGGGAGCACCGGTATTTCTTCAAAGTGTTCGCCCTGGATATCCGGCTGGATCTGCCTGAAAAAAGCACCAAAGAAAAAGTGGAACAGGCCATGGCCGGCCACGTGCTGTTTCATGCCGAACTGATGGGCACCTATGAAAGAACCTGACCAGGGCCAGGGCTAAGTTTCATTTATGGAATTCAAAACGATTACCCATCTGGCCCGGTTGAAAGATATCGCCATGGTCATGGTCAAATTCGGATTCGGCGACCTGGTTCAGCGCCTGGACCTGCCGGTGAAACACCTGATGCACAGCATCTCACCCGAAATCGATACAGACACGGACGTGTATCATCGCATCCGGCTGGCCATCGAGGAATTAGGGCCCACCTTTGTCAAACTGGGACAGATCTTGAGCATGCGGCCCGATATCCTGCCCGTGCCCATGATCCGGGAGCTGACAAAACTTCAGGATGCCGTGGGAACCATTCCTTTTGACGAGGTCAAGCAGGTGCTGGAGCAGGAGTTTGATACCCCGCTGGAAAAGCTGTTTCGATCCTTTGATCCAACCCCTTTGGCAGCCGCATCTTTGTCCCAGGTGCACAAGGCAATCCACCCGACCCTGAACCGGGTGGTGGCTGTGAAAGTCCGGCGGCCGGGCATTGTCAAAACCGTTGAAACCGATCTGAGTATTCTGGAGGTTTTGGCTGAAAAAATTCACAACAACATGGAAAGCATGCAGGTATATGATCTCCCGGGCATTGTGGGGGCCAACCGCAGAACCCTGCTCAAGGAGATGGATTTTTCCAGGGAAGGCCGGTATATCCAGATTGCCAAATCCAAAATTGAAACCAACTCCGACATTGTCATCCCCGACGTGTTCACTGAATACAACACCCCGAAAGTCCTGGTCACGGCATTTATCAAGGGAACCAAGATCACACCCCATCTGGATCTGCCGGCAGAAGAACGCAAAACCCTTGCCGTGAGCGGGATGCAATCCGCGGTTATCCAGATCCTGGAACACGGATTCTACCATGCGGATCCCCATCCGGGAAATATGGTGATCACCGCTGACAATCGCCTGTGTCTCATGGACTGGGGCATGGTGGGCCGGCTCACACCGGAAGAAAGAAACGACCTGCTGTTTTTCATCCGGGCCGCAGTGGACAAAGACAGCCGGAAACTGGCACAGATGGTGTTGAACATTGCCACGGCCCGCAAAAGCGTCAATGCCCGTCAACTGGAAAAAGACCTGATGGAGATCATGGATGTGTATCTGTCTCTGCCGCTGAAACAGATCCGGGTGGGATCGCTGCTGGAAGACCTGGTCGGGGTGTTGAAATCCCATACCCTGCGGCTGCCGGCGGACATGTCCATCGTCATCAAGGCGCTGATCACCGTGGAAGGCACGGCCCGGATGCTCTACCCGGAGCTGGATGTGATTTCCGAGGCCCAGCCCCATGTGCGCAGGCTGGTGTCCCGGCAGTACTCCAGAGGTTATATCTGGCAGCGGCTGCGCAGCAATGTGTCCGCCTTGTGGGGACTGCAGCAGCACCTGCCCCAGACGGCATCTGCCATCCTCAAAAAGATCGAACACGATGATGTGACCATCGGGTTTGAACACAAAAACCTGAACCCTTTGCAGAAAGCCCTGGAAAGCAGCTTCAACCGACTGACCCTGGGTATTGTTTTGGGCGCCATGATCATGGGGTCCTCCATGATCATCACCACGGGGGTGGGCCCGTTGCTCTTCGGCTATCCGGCCCTGGGCATGACCGGATATCTGATTTCCGCCGTGCTGGGGCTGTGGCTGATCATCACCATCATCCGGGGCAAAGATTTTTGACCCGGATTCTCCTGCCCGTGCCCCGAAAAAATGCCATAAAAAAAACACCGGCCAGGTGCACATGCATCCGGCCGGTGTCAACTACGGGGTGATGTTATCAGATAATTACAGGTCGGAAGCAGAGAGCGGGGTCAGATCTTTGACTGCCTGATGGAACTGCTTTCTTTCTGCCGCCGGCATGGGAATCAGGCCCTTGTCCGTGAGGTATCCCTCGTCTCCCCAGGCTTTCTCACTGGTGAACTCGGCCAGATATTCCCGGATACCGGGAATACTTCCCACATGGGCTTTTTTCACATAAAAGAACAGGGGCCGGGACACGGGATAACTGCCGTCCGCAATGGCATCGAACTCCGGGGCAATGCCGTCCACAAGCGCGCCCTGGAGTTTGTCCGTGTTCTGGTCCAGAAAAGAGAAACCGAAAATACCCAGTGCATCGGGGTTGGTATCCAGTTTCTGCACGATCAGGTTGTCGTTTTCACCGGCCTCGATATAGGCCCCGTCTTCACGGATGGTATGACACAGGGCTTTGTAGGCGCTTTTGTCTTTTTTCTTCAGGTCCGCGATCCATTCGAATTTTTTGGCACCGCCTTCCATGGCCAGTTCCACAAACGCGTCCCGGGTACCGGAGGTGGGCGGCGGCCCCAGCACTTCGATCTTGATGTCCGGCAGAGATGAATTCACATCTTTCCAGGTTTTGTTGGGATTGGGCATGGTTTTACCGGCCACGTTTCCGGAGGGGACATCCTTGGCCAGGGCCAGGAAGATATCCTTGCGGCTCAGCTTGAACAGCGGGGCTTTGACGGAATTGGCAATGACAATCCCGTCATACCCGACTTTCACCTCGACGATTTCGGTCACCCCGTTGGCTGCGGCATTTTCAAACTCCGATTTCTTGATCCGCCGGGAAGCGTTGGTGATGTCCGGATATTCAACGCCCACGCCGGCCGCAAACAGCTTGAACCCCCCGCCGGATCCGGTGGACTCGATGGTCGGGGTTTTGAAACCGGACGCTTTACCGAAATTTTCCGCCACCACCGTGGCAAACGGGTACACCGTGGATGATCCCACAATGGAGATATAATCCCGGGATGC
>JAABUD010000316.1 GCA_011389555.1 Desulfotignum sp.
ATGAGCAGCGGGGCGGTTTCTCCTAACGCCTGGGCCATGCCGATGATGGTGCCCGTGAGCATGCCCGGCAGGGCCAGGGGCAGCACATGGTGCATCACCATCTGGTTTCTGGACGCCCCCACCCCCAGGGCCGCCTCCCGGATGGAAGGGGGCACGGACTTCAATGCGGCCCGGCTGGCAATGATGATGGTGGGAAGCGTCATCAATGTCAGCACCAGTCCCCCCACCAGGGGCACGGACCGGGGCAGGCCGAAAAAATTGAGAAACACGGCCAGTCCCAGCAACCCATAGACAATGGACGGCACGGCGGCCAGATTGTTGATATTGACCTCGATGATATCGGTCCACCGGTTTTTGGGGGCAAACTCTTCCAGGTACACGGCAGCGGCCACGCCAATGGGGAATGACAGCAGCAGGGTCACGATCAGCGTATAGAAAGACCCGGCTACGGCCCCCTGGATTCCGGCCAGTTCCGGCTCCCGGGAATCTCCGGCCGTGAAAAAGGTCATGTTGAACCGTTTTTCCAGCCGGTCCCGGGCCTGGAATTCATCGATCCAGGCCATCTGATTGTCTTTGACCCGGCGTTCCGCTTCCGGCACGTCCCGCCGGATATGGCCTTTGATCACCATGTCCACGTCATCGTCCGCCGGCACCCAGATCTGGATCACGGACCCGATCCGGTTCTGATTTTTCCGGACAAAATCCTGGAGCTGATACGCGGCCCCGTTGCTGACCATGCCATACAGCTGCCGTTTTTCCTTTCGGGTTGTGACTTCCGGAAACATGTCGGCCAGGGACCGTTTGACCAGGCCCTGGTAATTGGCATCAGCCAGAGAACCGGTATCCAGCATCTCGGGATCCAGATGGATGTCCAGCTGAACAAAAGTCTGCTGAAACGCCGTGTATCCATTGGCGGAGATGCTGATAAACAGAAACAGCAGAAAGATCATGGAAAGAATAATGGCGATGATGCCGTAAAACCGGAACCGTTTTTCCGCCCGGTACCGCCGGGCCAGGCCCTGGTTCACGATATCCATTGTCCGGGCCGTCAACTGATTTGAATCGGGATTATTCATATTGCTCTCTGTATTTGCGCACCACCACCAGGGCGATGACATTGAGGATGAGGGTAATGACAAACAGAACCAGGCCCAACGCGAATGCGGCCAGGGTCTTGGGACTGTCGAACTCCTGGTCTCCCACCAGCAGCGTGACGATCTGGACCGTCACCGTGGTCACGGTTTGCAGCGGATTCACCGTGAGATTGGCAGCCAGTCCGGCGGCCATGACCACGATCATGGTCTCGCCGATGGCCCGGGACACGGCCAGCAGCACCCCGCCCACAATGCCCGGAAGCGCTGCGGGCAGCACCACCAGACGGACGGTTTCACTGTGGGTGGATCCCAGGCCCAGTGCCCCGTCCCGCAACGACTGGGGCACGGCATTGATCACGTCATCGGACAGGGAAGACACAAAGGGAATGATCATGATCCCCATGACCAGGCCGGCCGCCAGGGCACTTTCCGAGGACACGTCCAGCCCCAGGGTGACACCGGCGTTCCGGATCATGGGGGCCACCACCAGGGCCGCAAAAAATCCATACACCACCGTGGGAATCCCGGCCAGGATCTCCAGCAACGGCTTGGCCAAGGCCCGGACCCGTCTGTCTGCATATTCCGACAGATAAATGGCGGACATCAGCCCGATGGGTACGGCCACACACATGGCAATGGCGGAGATGAGCAGGGTCCCCATGAATACGGGGATGGCACCGAACGCCCCGGAAGATCCCACCTGGTCCGCCCGGATGGCCATCTGGGGGCTCCAGTCCAGACCGAACAGAAACTCATGGACGGGAATGACTTTGAAAAACCGGATCGCTTCATACAGCACGGACAGCACAATCCCGATGGTGGTGAAAATGGCGATGGAGGCACAGGCCACCAGCAGGTATTTCACCAGGGTTTCCACATGGTTTCGGGCCCTTAGTACCGGGGTCATCTTTTGTTGGATCCACAGGATTCCGGCGATGCCCACAACCAGGACCAGCACGGCCAGTGTGGCATGACTGATGGTTTCAAGCCGGGTGTAATGATCGGCCGCCGCCCGGATGGCCGGATTGATATCACCGGACATAATGTTGCCATGCACCAGGTTTTTGATATCATTCATCACCAGCCCGAGACGCTCGGAAGGCAGGGCCTGGAGATCGGACGGCAAACCGGCGATCACCAGCTGGGTGATCAGCGTGGATTCAAAGATCTGCCAGAAAAAATATACCACCAGGGCCGGAATGGCACACCACAGGGCGGCCAGGGCCCCGTAATAGGTGGGTCTGGAGTGCAGAATCCGCTGTCCTTTGCCCGTGGCTTCTGCCACGGCAAATGCTTTTCTCCGACCCAGGTAATAACCGGCCGTCGTAAGCATCAGCAGCACCAGCAGCAAATTGGAAGAAGACATGGTCACCTTGTCATAAAAAAAGGGGTTATTCACTGAACTGACCGTGAAAATACCCCTCTTTTACAAGGATTGTTTTACCAAATGATGAGCAGAATGTTAGAAAATGATGAGCAGATCATCCATTGGGATCTGTTTTTTTCTCAAGCGTCTGAAGCAGCGATTCAAACGAGTCCGATTCCAGCATCCGGGTGAACTGGGACCGGTAATTGGCCACCAGGCTGACCCCTTCCACCACGATGTCATAGACCATCCATTGACCGTCACCGGTCCGGTACATCCGGTAATCAATGGGAATTTCAACATTGTCCGTGACAATGATCGTATCGATCTGGGCTTTGTCGTTCCGGACCTGTTCCTTGACGTACATCACCTGTTCATCCGTATAGTCTTCGATTTTCCCCACATAGGTGTTTTCCAGCAGCTGTGAAAACAATGTGACAAATGCCTGCCGTTCTTCCGGCGTTTTATCCCGCCAGTGACGGCCCAGGCTGAACTGGGACATTTTCTCGAAATCGAAGCGCTCATAGATCTTTTTCCGCAGGGCCTCGCGCCTGAGGGCGGTGTTGGCCTCCCCTTGGAGGGAATCATCTTTGAGGATCGCCAGGATGGCATCGATGCTGGTTTGAAGCGGGTCCTGGGGCGAAGAAGTCCCGGCATGCACGACCGCCGGAACCAGCAGCAGACAAAACGTCAATACAAAAAATCTGGGTATCACATGTTTCATGGGTCACTCTTCTTTCATGGGGTTTCGGGTTATGGCCTCAAATGCCCGGGCCGCATTTTCATGAATGGTGAACACATGGTCCAGCTTGGTCAAAGACAGGGCATTGAACACGGTCTCCCCCAGCCCGGCCAGGATGAACTGCCGGTCATTCTTCCGGCTCCACTGCAGTCCCTCCACCAGGGTGGCAATGCCTGAACTGTCCATAAAGGAAACCTCTGACAGGTCCACCACAATGGCATCCACCTTTTTGTCGAAAAAGGGCACCAGGGTATCCCGCAGCCCCGGTGAAGTATACATGTCCACCTCTCCGGTCACCCGGACCATGGCACTGTTTTTCTTTCTGACGGTTTCAACGTGAAATTCCACGGCCGCCCCCTTATTTGTCAAACAGGTATTTGTTGATCAACTCTTCGATACTGATGGCCGATTCCGTGTCCATGAGCAGGTCCCTGTCTTTGAGGTAATCCTCTGACCAGCCCGGGGACAGCTTGATGAATTTGTCACCGATAATCCCCTTGGTCCGGATGGATGCAATGGTGTCATCGGAGATCCGGGTAGTGTTTTCGATCTCCATCACCACCTGGGCATCGGTTTCCTCCAGGCGGATCTGTGTCACCTTTCCCACGGGGACCCCGGCGATCTCCACGGACGCTCCGGGTTCCAGACCTTCCACGGACTTGAAGGCCGCTTCAATGGTATAGGTGTCAGTCCCGAACAGGGTTATCCCGCCCAGATTGACGGAAAGATACACCAGGCAGGCCATCCCCACGATCATGAGCAGCCCCACGGATATTTCTGTTTTTCTGCCGTACATGACTGCGTATTACATCCTATAGCAATACAGATGTCAAGATATAATCCACCACCAGGATGGACACGGATGTCACCACCACTGCCTGGGTGGTGGCCCGGCTCACCCCTTCCGTGGTGGGTTCGGCACTGAACCCGATAAAACAGGAGATCCAGGCGATCAGCAGCCCGAAACTCAGGGATTTGATCACCCCGCCATAGATATCGGCAAAGGTCACGGCAGCGATCATTTTCCCGAAATAGGCCCCTTCATTCACCCCCAGCAGCGGCACCCCCACCAGGTATCCGCCCATGATCCCCACCACGTCGAAAAACGCGGTCAGCAGGGGCAAAGACAGGATGGCCGCCAGAATCTTGGGGCTGATCACGAACTTGACCGGTTCGATGGCCATCATCTCCAGGGCCGGGAACTGGTCCGTGATTTTCATGATGCCGATCTGGGCTGCCATGGCGGAACCGGCCCGGCCCGTCACCATGAGGGCGCACAGTACCGGCCCCAGTTCCCGGATGATGGACAGGGCCACGGCAGATCCTAAAAGTGCCTGGGCACCGAACTGGGTCAGGGTATGATATCCCTGTAATGCCAGAACCATGCCCGTGAACAGGGCCGTGACAAACACGATCAAAAATGACTTGGATCCGATGAACTCCATTTCCCGGATGAGTCTGTGAACCCGGAATGGCGGCACAAACGCCTGAAGCACGGCCAGAACCAGAAACACCCCGCTTCTTCCCAGTATCTGGACCCGGTTCAGTGTCACCCGGCCGACGAGGGCTGGCGCATCCAGGTTCATCTTTGGTTTCCTTTTGCTTTTCCGGTGTCCGTCAGCAAATCCTCCAGATAATTGCCGTCTGCCCGGGTAAAGGGAATCGGCCCCTCGGGTGACCCGGTGATAAACTGCCGGACCCGGTCATCCTCGCTGTGTTGAATCTCGTCCACGGTTCCCTGGGCGATGATATCCCCGAAAAAAAGAATGATGATTTTATCGGCCATCTTGAAACTGGAGGCAATGTCATGGGACACCACCACGGAGGTGATGCCCAGCTTGGTGTTCAAATCCCGGATCAGTCTTCCGATCACCCCCGTGGAGATGGGGTCCAGCCCGGAGGTGGGTTCATCGTAGAAAATCACCCGGGGATCCATGACAATGGCCCGGGCCAGTCCCACCCGTTTCATCATCCCGCCGGACAGCTGGGAGGGCATCAATTCTTCGGTTCCCCGCAATCCCACCATTTCCAGTTTCATGGTCACGATGTTTTTGATGACGCTGTCTGCGAGTTTCGTGTGCTCCCGAAGGGGAAACGCGATGTTTTCAAACACGTTCATGTCATTGAACAGGGCGGATCCCTGAAACAGCATCCCCATTTTTTTTCTTTTTTCAAACAGCTTTTTTCTGGAAGCACGGCTCAGGTCCAGGCCGTCAAACAGCACCGACCCGCTGTCCGGACGTTCCAGGCCGGTAAGCTGCCGCAGCAGCGTGCTTTTCCCGGACCCGCTCCCCCCCAGGATCACGGTGACTTTCCGGTCCTCGAACCGGCAGTTGAGCCGGTTGCAGGCCACGGTCTTTCCATACGTCTTTACAAGGTTTTCAACCCGTATCATAACTGGCATACATAGCCCAGCCATGCCGGGGTGTCAACGAAAATTCCCCTGCATGGAACCGGTCGGGTCACAGGGCATGATTGACAAATCAGCCCCGGACAGGTACGATACACAGAAAAATCCGGGGCAGCCCCCACAGCATGTCAGGAAAAAATGATATTTCACCCTGCCAGAGATTTAGACACCTGCAATGAAAAAGTCAAGCAGCTGACCCACTGCATTGACATTGCCAACCTGATCAACTCGGAACTGGATATCGACCGGCTCCTGACCCATATCATGGCCACCACCCGGCACGCATTCAACGCGGATGCCGTCAGTCTGCTGCTGACAGATGAAAAAACCGGGGACCTGATCTTTCATGTGGCTCTGGGAAACAAAAGTGACGAGATCAAAGAGATGCACCGGGTGAAAAAAGGCCGGGGTATTGCCGGTCATGTGGTCCGCACCGGGATCCCATTGAACCTGGAAGATGCGTATGACCATCCGGATTTCTCGGCTGAACATGACCGGACCACTGGATTCAGGACCCGGGCCCTGATGTGCGCCCCCCTGGTCACCCGGGGCAGAACCCTGGGGGTGATCCAGATTTTAAACAAACTGTCCCCCCCCGGCGTTTTCACCAAAGAAGAGCTGGACATGCTGGTCACCATCAGTGCCAGTGCGGCCGTGGCCATCGATACGGCCCAGATGCATCAGTCCATTCTTCAAAGAGAGACCCTGGAACGGGACCTGAAACTGGCCAGGGAAGTCCAGCAGAGCTTTCTCCCCGCCGGACCGCCGGATATCCCGGGATATGCCTTTGCCGGACGGACCCGGCCGGCCCTGGGTATCGGGGGGGATTTTTACCACTATTTTCATCTCACGGACCACCGCCTGGGAATCGTTGTGGGGGATGTTTCGGGAAAAGGGATATCCGCCTCGCTGTTCATGGCCAGACTGATCAGTGACCTGCAATACCACTGTCTGCTGTATCCGGAACCCGGGCAGCTGTTGACACGGATGAACACCCTTTTGTCAGCCCGAACCCGCCGGGGCATGTTTGTCACCCTGATATATATGGTACTGGACACCCGGACCCGCCGGATGGCCATGGCCAATGCCGGTCACCCGGCCCCGGTCCTGATCCGGGGAAAAACCGTCCGGCTTCTGGAAAATGACGACGTGGAAGGCCCTCCCCTGGGAATTGTACCGGATCTGAGTTATGAACAAACGGTCTGCCAGCTGAAAGCCGGAGACGGCATCCTTGGTTTCACAGACGGGATTACGGAAGCAAAAGACCCGGACAGGCAGTTGTTTGGTATGGACCGGCTTCTGAAAACCATCCGGCAGCACCCGGGCCGTGATCCTGAAAAACGGGTACACGATATTGTGGATGCCGTCGAACGGTTCAGCCGGGGCCATGACCTGGAAGATGACCTGACCCTGGTCGGGTTTCAGGTCGAATAAAGGACCCGTGCCTGCCATGAGCAACCCAGTGACCCATGACCCCGACCACCTGAGACTGAGTATCCCTTCTCATCCCAAATACCTGCAGCTGGTACGCAGGATGGTGGAAACAATCACGGCCATCACGGGCATATCAAAAAAAGACGCGGCCGGCATCATCCTTGCTGTTGACGAAGCCTGCGCCAACATTATCCGGCATGGGTATCCAGACCAGCCCCATGGCACCATCCACCTGTATTTTGATGTTCACCAGACCGAACTGGGCATCACCATCGAGGATTTCGGCAGTCCATGGGATCCTGAAACACTGCCGCCCAGGGACCTGGACGAGGTCCGGACCGGGGGACTGGGGATCCCGATGATGCAGTGTGTCATGGATTGTGTCGACTTCGACTGCGGTTCCGGTGCCCGGAACCGGGTGACAATGATCAAGCGGTTCCAGCCCTGTGAAAAACCATGATCCGGCTATCTCCGGACCATGGTAGGACATCGAACAGGCGCCGGGGTTACTGTTTTTTCTGGGCGAGTATCGTTTCTATGACGTGCAGGGAAAACGGCGGGGAGATGTTTTTGGTTTTACCGGCACCGGATTTCTGGTTGGGTTTGTGGCTGGCACCGCTGTAGGTGGTGAGGGTCTTGTCACTGAACTGAATCTGATAATTGGGGCGGATCCCTTTTCCCGTGGTACCCAGACACACGGCCGCATTGTCATCCGCCCCCATGTTCTGTACCATTTTTTCCAGAAACAGGGTATCCAGGTCGGCCAGACGGGCCTCATCCCAGACAATACCCGCTTTGCCGGCCTTCCGGGCGCCACCGGATTTGGGCTTGAGTTTATGGATCAACGTGGACAGATTTTTCAGCTTGATTCCCAGATTTTTTACCGACCGTTTCTGAATCTCCCCTTCTGCCTGGGGTTTGAGTATTTTCAACTGTTCATTCACCTTTTCATACCCTTGTTTGGACTCTTCCAATGCCTTTTGGTCGATCAGCGAATGAACATTTTTGCACATGCGGTTTATTTCCTGTCTGGATTCTCTGAATTTATCAGGCTCCATGCTGTTGTTCTCCTTGTCAAAGTTGGGTGAATCATACCCGGGTCAGGTTCAGACTTTCGGGTCAATGAAAGTATCATACACTGATTTAGCACCAAATTCAAGGAGTTGAAAAAAAAGCCGCCAGCAGATCCAGGACCTGATCGATATCGGCAGGAGTATGGCACGCATTGATCTGAAACCGGATGGTCTCATCCCCTTTGGGCACTACCGGAAAGGTCAGTCCCACCACCAGGACCCCGTGGTCATACAGATAAGATACCAGTTCATGGGTTCTGCCAGTATCCCGGACCATGAGCGGCACCACGGGGTGGGGACCGTCAATGGATTCCAGGCCCAGGCGATCCAGACCTTTCCGGAACCGCTTTGTCTGGGCGGCCAGGTGTTCGAGAAGGGCCTGTCCTTCCGGGCTGTCGCAGATCTCCAGGGCCTTGACCGCTGCGGCACAGTCCGCCACGCTCAGGGGGTTGGTATAGATATAGGTGTCGGCCTTCTGGCGCACCGCTTCGATGAGAGTCCGGCTGCCGGCAATGAATCCGCCGTTGACCCCGAAGGCTTTGCCGAACGTACCCACCACCACATCCGGCCAGGCCCCGGCATATTCCGGCGTACCCCGGCCGGTAGCCCCGAACGCGCCAATGCCGTGGGAATCATCCACCACCGTGATCACCCCGTCCCGGAATTTGTCGTCATACTCACGGCAGATCTCCACAATATCCCGGATGGGGGCATAATCGCCCCGCATGCTGAAGATCCCGTCAAAAATTACCACCACCCGGTCCATGTCCGGAGTCACCGCATCCAGGCATCGTTTCAGGTCAGCCATGTCATTATGCTGGTAAATGCCCTTGTTCTGACTGGGCACATTGCTGATGCGCATGGCCCGGATAATGGAGTTGTGATTGAGCTGATCCCCGATCCAGTGGGTCTTTTTGCCGGAAATGGCCAAAGCCAGGCCGCAGTTGGCCGTATAGGCGGAATTGAAGATCTTGGCGGCCGGTTTGTCCACAAACCCGGCAATCCGTTCCTCCAGCCTCACATGGTGGATAAAGGTGCCGTCTATGAACCGCACCGCCCCGGGTCCCACCCCGAATTCCCGGGTGGCCTCGTCCGCTGCCGCAATCAGATCCGGGTGGTTGGACAACGACAGGTAGGCATTGGAATTGAACCGCATGTATGCCTGGTCGGAGCCCACCAGCCGGTACCGGGGGCCCCGGTCTTTTTCAGGCGGCACATACGCCTGAATGATCCGTTCCGATGATTTGGCCCGGCCTTCTTGTTTCAGGGCCGCCAGTTCCAGTTCCAGGCTGCTGTCCAGTTTCTCTGTACTCATCTGTTCCTCTCCTGTATGATTTTGAGGCCATGCCTCATTTTATTGGGTCCGGGTCCAGTCCAGGATCACTTTGCCGGATTGGCCCGACCGCATCACTTCGAACCCGTGTTCAAACTGCGTATAGGCAAACCGGTGGGTGATCAAAGGCGTGATGTCCAGGCCGGTCTGGATCATGGCGGTCATCTTGTACCAGGTTTCATACATCTCCCGGCCGTAGATCCCCTTGATGGTGAGCATGTTGAACACCACCCTGTTCCAGTCGATGGGGGTCTGGTCCGGCATGAGGCCCAGCAAAGCAATCTTGCCCCCGTGGCACATGTTGTCCAGGATCCCTGCCAGGGCCGCGGGATTGCCCGACATCTCCATGGCCACGTCAAACCCTTCCTTCATGCCCAGTGTTTTCTGTGCTTCTGCAATGGTTTGCCGGGAGACATCCAGGGTCAGGTCGGCACCGGCGGTTTGTGCCAGGTCCAGTCGGTAAGGATTGACATCCGTGACCACCACATACCGGGCCCCGCTGTGTCTGGCAATGGATGCAGCCATGCATCCGATGGGGCCGGCCCCGGTGATCAGCACATCCTCGCCCAGCACGTCAAAGGACAGGGCCGTATGGGTGGCATTGCCCAGGGGATCGAAACAGGCCAGGGTTTCCAGAGGAATGTCCGGATCACAGTACCAGGCATTGGTCACGGGAATGGCCAAAAACTCGGCAAAGGCCCCGGACCGGTTCACGCCCACCCCCTGGGTGTCTTTGCACAGGTGCCGCCGGCCGGCCAGGCAGTTTCTGCAGTGACCGCACACCAGGTGCCCTTCCCCGGACACCAGGTCCCCTTTTTTGAAATCCTTCACATGGGACCCCGTTTTTTCAATGGTGCCCACAAACTCGTGGCCGATATGCATGGGAACGGGAATGGTTTTGGCGGCCCACGCATCCCAGTTGTAGATATGGACATCCGTGCCGCAGATGGCCGTGCGCAGAATCCGGATCAGCACCTCGTTGTGGCGGATCTCCGGCACGGGCACATCCTGGAGCCACAGTCCCTGCTCCGGTTTTGCCTTGACAATCGCTTTCATGGTTTGTTTCATGGGTATCTCCCTGTCGATCCGGAGGGGTCCGGCCGGTATCCGTGCCGGTCCCCTCCCTGGATTGGGTTACACGTCAATTCATTCACGTCAATTCATTTAAGGATACAAGGGCAACGCATCCGGGTCCACCCCTTTTGTCCGCATAAACGTGTCCATGGCACCGAGCACATCCGGAGCGATCCGGGGCGGTTCATACCGGGCCAGCATCCGGTCCCGGGTATCCTGAATATTTTTGAGCAGTTTTTCATGGGGGGACATGCCGGCCAGGTGGCCCCGCAACGCCACACAAGGATTCCAGGTATGGGACCGGCATTTTTTCATGGTGTCCATGGTGGTGAGAAACAACCCCCCCGGCCCCACGGATTCAATGAGATCGAAATTCAGGGTGGTGTCGTCCACAATCATGTCATCCATGTAGAACCGGATCATCTGAATGATCTCCAGGTCCATGATGAATTTTTCAAAAGACAGGGCGGCAAAACTGTCCAGGATGCCGGCACTGTGGACGATCAGGCTCACCTGGTTATGCAGGGCCGTGAACATGGACAGCATGCTTTCA
Organism: Desulfotignum sp.; assembly: GCA_011389555.1. GTDB lineage: Bacteria > Desulfobacterota > Desulfobacteria > Desulfobacterales > Desulfobacteraceae > Desulfotignum. The sequence continues at coordinate 11,080 of JAABUD010000316.1, forward strand.
TACCCGGCCGGGGCAGACAGGCTTTTTGCATCGCTGACCGATCCCCCGGCCCGGCTGGGCAGGCCATAATACCGGGCCAGGGCTGCGCAGTACTTTGCCTGGAGCGCATAGGCCGGGGACCCGATGGAGATGTTGCCGGTTTTCATGTCCGACCCATAGCACTGGATACCGAAAACCACGGGCGTGCCGGGATGCAGGACCTGGGCCATGCAGATGAGGCCTAAGGCTTCGGCCGTGGCCATGGCCACGTTGCCGGCCAGGTCGATGGGACCGGTGGTACCGGCCGCCACCCCCGGAGACAGAATCACGGGCTGACGGTATTTTCCCGCCACATCCAGGGCACACAGTCCCGTGTCATCCACCTGCAGCGGGCTCACTGGGCTGATCATGGTCAGAACCCGGGGAGTCCGGGCGAACGCTTCCTTCCCGCCCGTGCGGATGGCAGCCAGGGTCATGATATCCTCCATGTGCGGCCGGCTGCCCGGTATCCCGAAAACACATTTGTCCGAATAGATCAGGGTTGCATACATCATGGCCAGGTGACTGACCCCGGCGGCCACATCCGACGGCTGGGCCAGAATGCCGCCGTTGATGTGAAACAGCTCACTGACGTGCACCAGTTTCAAAAGATCCACATGATCCTGGAAGATCGCGCCTCTGATGTTGCCGGCCGGATCCATGATCGATGCGCATCCATATCCGGCAGCCACGCTGGAGGATCCATCCCCCAGGATGACGTCATGTTCGGGCGCGATCCCGTGCAGGGTGAATTGCGCCGGGGCCCGGGCCAGCAGTTCATCCACCCGGTCGGAAGAGAACACCACCCGGTCGGATTGAACTGTCACCCCTTTTTCCTGCAACAGATCCAGAAACGGCCGGCTTAAAACCCGGATGCCGATTCGAGAGAGTATCTGCCGGGCCATATGGTCCAGCTTTTCCAGGTTTTCTGTGGCCGGTTCCTGTGTTACCGGCAAAATTCGGGTCATTTTATTCTCCTGTCAACCGGCCGTCCGTTCTTTTCCCCCGGTATCGCCGGCACGGGTGCCGGGCATTCTTCCGTTTCACTCTTCCGGCAATACCATAAAAACAGTGGCAGTGCCAGACCATGGCAGTGATTTTTTTCCATTTTTCGGGACAGTCGGGTCCAGCAGCGCAGCCCCGGGGCGGCACCTGTGATACCCTGTTTCATGACTTTACAGCATGCTTCAAAGCCGGTATAGTGCGGCCCATGAAATATTACGCTGTCGCTGCCGGTCGTACCACCGGCATATTCACCTCCTGGCCCGCGGCCAAAATCCAGGTGGAGGGGTTTCCCGGGGCTGTCTACAAAAGCTTTACAACCCGGGAACAGGCCGAGGCTTTTCTGGCGGACCCGGTGTTGGGCAACGGGCGAAAAAAAACCGGGTCCAGCCGGAAACCCCGGAACAACGGCCCCGATGGGTCAGACACGGACTGGCCTGACGGCACCATTGTGGTGTACACGGACGGCAGCGCCATCGGCAATCCCGGCCCGGGTGGATACGGGGTGGTGATCCAGAAACATCCGGACGGGCCAGCCACAGAGTTGTCCGGCAGCTACGAACACACCACCAACAACCGCATGGAAATGACCGCCGTGATCAAGGCCCTGCAAGCTCTGCAAAGGACCGATTCCCCCGTGGTGGTGCATTCGGATTCCCGGTATGTGGTGGATGCCCTGACCCAGGGATGGGCCAGGGGATGGGAGAAAAGAGGCTGGAAACGATCCAACGGCCAGCCGGCCCTGAACCCGGACCTGTGGGAACAGCTGCTGCCCCTGGTCCGGTCCATGGATGTCCGGTTTGTCTGGGTCCGGGGCCACAGCGGCAATCCGTTGAACGAACGGTGCGATGAGCTGGCCAACACGGCGGCCCGGAACAGGACTCTCCGCGACGACACAATGTAATCCATGATATTCGAGCCGTTACGGTAAGATATGTCGAAGCGGCAGTTCAAAATATCTTACAGCACGTCGTCTGAAACCATCCGCAAAGATGCCCCCAGGGCCACCACCAGGATGGATCCGGCATTGTGCATCACCGCCCCCCACATCGGGGTGAGCAGCCCGGCGGCCCCGGCGGCCACGGCCGCAAAATTCAGGGCAAAGCTCAAGGCGATGTTGATTTTGATCACCGCGGTCATGCGGCGGCTCAAATGGATCAGAAACGGCAGCCGGGTCAGGTCATCGGTCATCAGCACCATGTCCGCTGTCTCAAGGGCGATGTCGGATCCGCCGAGTCCCATGGCAATACCGGCATCCGCCGTTTTCAAGGCCGGCGCGTCATTGACACCGTCCCCCACGTACACCAGAGGATCCTCTTTATGCTGTGTCAGAAAATTGAGCTTGTCTTCCGGGGACCGGGCCGCTTCCCACCGGGAAATACCCACGGCCCGGGCGATCTTTTCCACCGGCCCTTGCTGATCCCCGGACAGAATAATGATATCCGAGATGCCGGTTTTCCGGATAGCGTCAACCGCTGCGGCGGCATGGTCCCGGGCCGGGTCTTCCAGCCAGATATATCCCAGCAGCCGGCCGTCCGATGTCACGGACACGGCCGTGACCCCCTGGTTCCTGAACCGGGGGGTGGTCATGATCTCAATGGTCTCTTTGCCCACCCGGCCGGAGATGCCTCTGCCCGGCTCAGACCGGATATCCTCGGCTGTCAGACCGGCACATCCCGAGGTATCGGCCTTTTCCACAATGGCCCGGGCCAGGGGATGCAGGCTCTTTTTTTCCACGGCCGCAGCCAGGGCCAGTATCCGGGATTCGTCCTGATCCGGTTCACACAGGATTGTCACCACTTCAGGTTTTCCCGTGGTAATGGTGCCGGTCTTGTCAAAACAGACCGAGGTGGCCCGGGCCAGGATTTCCAGGTACTGTCCGCCCTTCACCAGTATCCCGGCCCGGGCGGCCCGGCTGATGGCCGCCACCGTGGTCACGGGCCCGGCCAAAAGAAACGCGCAGGGACATCCCACAATCAGCACGGTGATGGCCCGGGTCACATCCTGTGTCACCAGAAAAGTGCCCAGGGCCGCCGATAAAATCACGGGTGTGAACCAGGCAGCATATCGATCCACAATCCGGGTGCTGCGGGTTTTGGACTGTTCAGCCGCCGTGACCATCTCGATGATCTTTCCCATGGTGGTATCGCTGCCCACCCGTGTGGCCCGGATCTCCAGGAACCCGTCCACACACATCGTGCCCCCGTGGACCAAGTCTCCTTTATGCCGGTCCACGGGAATGGATTCCCCGGTAATGGCGGCCTGATTCACGGCAGCGGCCCCGGCCGCCACCTCCCCATCCACGGGGATCACCTGACCCTGCCGGACCAGAAGCAGATCCCCGGCCCGGACCACAGACACGGGCACGGTTTTTTCCTGTCCCTGCTCCAGGAACACGGCCGTGTCCGGGGTCAGTTCCACCAGTTTCTGAATGGCATGGCGGGCACTGTCGCTCACGGCCTCTTCCACCATACTCCCGGCCTTCATGATGGCCGAGACCACGGCCGCTTCCAGAAAGTTTCCGGTGAGCACGCAGGCCATCACGGCAATGCTCACCAGTTCATCCACATTCATCTGTTTTCTGAGAACGCCCCGGACCGCTTCCTTGACAATGGGCAGGCCGTTCACCAGGATGGATGCGGCCAGCAGCAGATGGGTCAAAGAGATTCCCGGGACCACTGCCACGCTCATGGGGGCAACCATCAGGGCCGCGGGGATCAGCCCTGTGCCCAGGGCCACTTTCAAAAAATCGTCTGAGTTGAAAATCTGTTTGTATACACGTAAATTGGCATATCTTCCGATCATTATTTCCTTGATCCTTTTTTCCGGTTCATATTTTTATGCCCGTAATATAAAGAAAAAAGCTTTGACTGTCAACATATTTGATCATCAAAATATATATTGGTTTTGCTTTACCGCCCGGGTGTGGTATGTAATTTTCTGCAAACGGTTCTAAAATGATGACACATGGATCTTATGACAAGGCAAAACCGATGACAGCACCTGTGGAACTGACCCGGTTGTCCAAAAAAATTGTGGAGTTTTACGAACGCCTGTCCTCCTGGGAAGACTCCGTGGTGCGCGATTCCGGGTTGACCACGGCCCAGGCCCACACCATCGAGATGGTGGGACACAGCAGCGCCATCAAGATGAAGGACCTGGCGGAAAAGATCGGAATCACCACGGGCACCCTGTCCGTTGCCGTGGACCGGCTGGAAAAAAAACACCTGCTCAAACGCACCCCTCACCACACGGACCGGCGGGCCTTTCTCATCGAACTGACCCCCGAAGGCGAGGCCTGTTTCCGGGAACACCATGAATTTCACTTGAAAATGACCCGGAAAATCGTCTCCGGCCTCACCCCGCAGGAACAGCAGACCTTTGCCGGTGTCATCGAAAAAATTCTGAAAAAAACCTAACCTGAGGAGCGTTGCCGCCAATGATGACACACCGCACTGTCCGCCTGCTGTAACAGATCCTTCCCCTGCTGTGCCTAAGCGGGGACCATGCCGTCACCTATCCCGTGATCCAGGCCTCATTCATCGTGGGGGCGGACCTGGTGGAATTCAATCCCCGGCAGGACTCATCCGGACGGACGGCCATGGTGGCTGCCAAACTCATGAAAGCGCTGATGGGGCGGATGCTTTCCTGACATTCACGGGAAAATATCAATAAATGCTATATATGGCGTTGCTGATATTTTCAATGCTATCCATAATTTTCCCGGATCAACATTGCCCGTTTTTTCAAAGCGTGGCGGTTTCACCCTTGGTTAAAAATCAAGATACAGGTTTATATTAATAAAAAATTATTGACTTTAATTTTTATAACTGTAAAAAATATATAATGTTAATTTTAAAATTTAGAACTTTCCTACATGAAAAACAGAGAAATTGATCAGACAGACCGGCGCCTTATCCAACTTTTGGCCGGGGACGGAAGAAAGCCGGCCAGAGAACTGGCAGAGGAACTTGATGTCTCCATTCCCACGGTTCAGTCAAGGATGAAACGGCTGATCACCGGTGGGGTCCTCAAAGTGGCAGGCCTGGTCAACACCTTTAAGGCCAAAGGGACCCTGACCGCCATTATTGCCATCCGGGTGGATGATGTTTCCAAAATGGCCAGGGTCTTTGATCAACTCGGCGAATTTGATCGGGTGGTCTGGGCTTCTGCCGTCACCGGACAGTACGACATCTTTGCTGAAATCATCATCACCGAGGGCATCGAAAGCATGTTTGATTTTTATGTGGACGAGATCTCTAAACTGGAGGGGGTGACCCATTCCGAGTCTTTTATGGTGACCAAAACAAAGCGCAATTGGGTCCTGCTCCCTCCGGATCTAAAGGGATGGATTAAGTAAGCGTGGAAAATGAAAATACATAACATTCAAATCTGGAAAGAAAACCTGGAACTTACCCGGCCTTATGCCATTGCCTATGAGCGGATTGAGGCGGTTGAAAATGTATTTGTCCTTATTGAGGCGGATACCGGGCTCACCGGCATTGGCGCAGCCTCCCCATCTCCTGAAGTCACGGGCGAGACCATCTCGCATTGCCAGGAACGTCTTGAACAGGTGCTTGCACCCGTCTTGACTGGTGCGGATCTTCGACGGTTCAAGTCCCTGCTCCGGCAGCTGGGCAACACCCTGGCCTCTGCCCCCGGGGCCCTGGCCGCGGCGGACATCGCACTGCACGATCTTGCAGCCAAGGCGCTGGATCTTCCCCTGGTGACCCTGTTGGGCCAGGTCCATGAGGGCCTGCCCACCTCGGTGACCATTGGCATCCTCCCTTTGGAAGAGACCCTTGATGAGGCAAAAGAATTTATCGGAAACGGCTTTCACATCCTCAAAATTAAAACCGGAATTGACCTGGATGAGGATATCGAACGGATGGTCAAACTCCGGGAAGCCCTGGACAGACGGGTGATACTCAGGGTCGATGCCAACCAGGGATACTCGCCTGCGCAGTATCAAACATTTTACCATCAGACCCGGAATCTAAACCTTGAATTTGTTGAACAGCCGCTGAAGGCTTCGGACATCTCAGGCATGTGCCGCCTGCCAAAAGAGATCCGGGACTGGACGGCCGGGGATGAAACCATTCTTGATCCCGCCTCTGCTGTCAGCTGTCTGGGAGATCCCCGGCCATTCGGGATTTTTAACATCAAACTGATGAAATGCGGAGGGGTTGCACCGGCCATGGAAATTGCGGCCATGGCCGTCCATGCCGGTATTGATCTGATGTGGGGCTGCAACGATGAAAGTATCATCAGTATCACGGCTGCCCTTCATGCCGCCCTGGCCTCTCCGACGACAAAATACCTGGACCTGGATGGGAGCCTGGACCTGGCCCGGGATGTGGTGGACGGCGGTTTTCTGCTCAGGGACGGCTGGCTCTATCCAAATGAACAGCCGGGCCTGGGGGTCCACAGACGAGCGTAAAAAAAGCGTATCAAGGACAAGGTAAAATGAACGATCAGAATTGTATGATGGGCACGGCTTGTGTATTTACAAACGGCAAACTGGACCGGCCCGATGCCAAAACCGCACACGGACTGATCCGGGGAACGGAACGCTTTGATATCATCGGAGTGGTGGACCACTGCCATGCTGGAAAAGATGCCGGAGAGTGTCTGGACGGCCGGCACCGGGAGATCCCGGTTCACAACTCCGTGTCAGATCTCATTAACAAAACCGGAAAAAAACCGGACTTCGGCATCATTGGGGTGGCCATTTCCGGGGGCAGACTGGATGCTGCCTGGCAGGAACTGATTCTTGATGCCATGGCACATGGCCTTTCCATTATCAACGGGATGCATATGCTGCTCACCGAGATCCCCAGGTTTCAAAGGGCAGCCGCGACCAACGGTGTGGAACTCATTGACATTAGAAAACCCAAACCCTTTGATCAGCTCAAAGCCTGGACCGGTGAGATCTATTCCGTGGCAGCCCCCAGAATTGCGTTCCTGGGCTCGGACTGCGCCCTGGGCAAGCGGACCACGGCAAGAATGGTTGAAAAGCTTTGCCTCAGGGCCGGTATAAAGGCGGAGATGATTTATACCGGCCAGACCGGATGGCTTCAGGGCTATACGTACGGCTTTATTTTCGATGCCACCTTGAACGATTTTGTCAGTGCCGAGGTGGAGAATGCCATTGTCCAATGCAGCAGAAATAGGGCCCTGGATCTGATTCTGATAGAGGGGCAGTCTGCCCTGCGCAACCCATTGGGACCCTGTGGGGCTGAAATTGTGGTTTCAGGTAATGTCAAAGGGGTGATTCTGCAGCATGCTCCCTTTAGAAAATATTTCGATGACCTGGATCATGTGGGGTGCCTGCTGCCGGATCTGGAAAGCGAGATCCGGCTTGTCGAGATGTACGGTACTTCTGTGCTGGCCGTTACCCTGAATGGAGAGGGTGGATCTTCTGAACAACTCACAGACTACGCTGTCCAGACTCAGGAGCAGACCGGTATCCCAATGATCCGGCCCATAGAAGAAGGGGTGGATCGCCTGCTGCCCATTGTGGAAAAGTTCATGGCTGCGCATGACGATTTGTCAGATGTCACCCGAATTGACCGTTGATTCAAAGGGACCGGGATCAACCACGTGCCCGGAATATATATCAACCATTAATTTTGGAGGAGAAATGAAAAAAAATCTTGTGTTAATGATGACAGGGATGGTGTTCATTTTACAACTGGCCTGCGGAACGGCCTTTGCCGCAGATGAGGTAGTTACTGTCTGTGTGGATACGGAATATCCGCCCTGGACCTGGGTCGAAAAGGGTGAGGTCAAGGGCTTTGACTGGGAATTGTGGCAGTTTATTGCCCAGGACAATGGATTTACGATCAAGCCCTCATTTGTGCCCTGGCCCCAGAGCCTGATTGCCGTGGAAAAGGGACAGGCCGATGTCCAGGCCGGCGGGGTATCTTTTACCTGTGACCGGGCTGAAAAACTCAGCTTTGCAAAACCCTACTGGCGCCACAGCTTTTTTGCCCTGGTCCGGGCCGATTCCGACCTGAACGGGGTGACCGCCCTGAGCATGGGCGCCAAGGTCGGTTCTCTGATGGGCACCAGCCTGATGTGGCTGGAAAACAACCTCAAAGCAAATGGCGTGGATGTGACCCTCCAGGCTTATGACAGTACGGACCTGGGAATGAAAGACCTGGAAAACGGCAGGATCGATACCATGTTTGTAGACGGCCCGACTGCCAAGTCCTTTATTGAAAAGGGCAGGAACGTCAAAGCCGTCGGACAGGGGTATGGATATGATTTTACCGCATATTCCGTGCCCAAGGGAGATCCTAAAAACCTGATTCCCAAGATCGAAAAAAGCATCAAAAAGGCCTATGAATCCGGCAAATGGGCTGAACTGGTGGCCAAATACCTGCCCGGTTCCCCGGTGGTGGACGTCCCCATGGACGTGGATTATGACAAGGATATCTGCATGAAATAAGGATGCGGACCTGATGCAGCCCGGAAATTTTCCTTTTCCGGGTTGCCAAGGTAAAGGATACGTTTTGGATATTGTCTACACATTGATCGGAGAGCTGCCCCAGTTTGGCAAAGGCGTGCTGGTGGCACTGCAGCTGCTGGCAGGCCTGATGACCCTTGGCATGATTCTGGGACTGGTCCTCGCCGCTCTGGAGGTGTTCGGCAGTCCGGTGTTGAAGTTTGTTGCCGGCTGGATCAGAAAACTGCTCTGGGCGGTCCCTCAGCTGGTGCTCTTATCCATTGTCTTTTATCTGCCATTTAACCTGAATCCCATGGTGGCGGCCATCTGTGCCCTGGGACTCTGTTCCGCTGCATTCCAGTCCCAGATTTTCAGAGGCGCTATCATGGCCATCCAGCCCGGTCAGCTGGAAGCGGCGAAAGCCATGGGTTTGGGACAGGCCAAAACCATTATCTACGTGATCCTTCCTCAGATGGTGAGGCTGTCCATCGGCGGGTGGACCAATGAACTGGCCTCGGAACTCAAGGATACCTCTCTGGCCTATGTGGTGGGGGTGATGGAAATCATGCGCCAGGGTAAATCCATCATCTCCTATACTTTTGGCAATTCCCTGGTTGTGTATTTTTTTATCGCCTGTATTTATTTCTGCTTGACCCGGACCGGGACCTATATTTTTTACCGGCTTGAAGACCGGCTTTGGGTGCCTGGATTTGAGAAAAGAAAGGACTAAGGGTCTGATATGTTATTGAGAGTTGAAAATCTGCATAAATCCTTTGACGGCCTGGATGTGTTAAAAGGGATCTCATTGGGTCTTGAAAAAGGCCAGGTGACTGTGGTGATCGGTTCTTCCGGTTCGGGGAAAAGCACCCTGCTCCGCTGCATCAACTGCCTGACCCCTCCGGACAAAGGGCAGGTCTGGCTGGAAAACCTGGAACTGACTGCCAAAGACGCAGACTTGAACCAGGCCCGTTCAAAACTGGGATTTGTGTTCCAGGACTTTAATCTGTTTACTCACCTGACCGTGCTGGAGAATGTCTGCTTCGGTCCTTTGCGTGTGAACAAAAAATCGAAGGAAGAGTCCAGGCAGATCGCGTTAGAGGAAATTGAGAGAGTGGGGATGCTGGATAAACTGGATGCCTATCCTGCACAGCTCTCCGGCGGCCAGCAGCAGCGCATTTCCATTGCCCGGGCCCTGGCGCTCAAACCCCAGTTGATCATGTTTGACGAGCCCACCTCTGCGTTGGACCCGGAGTTGACCGGTGAAGTACTCTCTGTCATGTCCGGGCTTGCAAAGGACGGGATGACCCTGCTGGTGGTGACCCACGAAATGGGATTCGCAAGGTCTGTGGCTGACCGGATTATCTTTATGGAAGGGGGCACCATCCTGGAACAAGGGCCGCCGGAGCAACTTTTCACGGCGCCTGAGAATGAACGGACCCGTTACTTTTTACAAATGATATCCCAGCTGGAATAAGGGGGCTGCTGTGGAAGATTTTTTGACGTATTCATGGACCATTCTGCCTTCCCTGCTGGAGGGCACCGTGATTACCCTGGAGTTGTCCGCCATCTGCATTGTCGTGGGGCTCGCAGCCGGCTCTATGATCGGCCTGGCCCGGGTGTACGGCAACAAACCCGTCTACCGGATCGCCACCATCTATGTGGAGGTGGTGCGGGGTACCCCGCTGATTACCCAGGTCTTTTTTATCTACTTCGGGCTGGGGGATATCGGCATCCTGCTCAAACCGGTGGTTGCTGCCGGCCTGGCACTGGGGATCAATACCGCTGCCTACCAGGCCGAATATTTCAGAGGAGCGATCCGTGCCATCAAACCCGGCCAGGTGACGGCTGTTCAGGCCATGGGCGGCACAAAATTCGACGCGATCCGCTACGTGATTATACCCCAGATGTTCCGCATCGTTATCCCTTCGGCCTCCAACGAAATCATCTATATGGTCAAATGCACTTCCATCGCTTTTACCGTCGGGGTTCCGGAGCTGATGTTCAAGGCCAACAGGGAGGGACTGATGCACTTCAAATACGTGGAAACCTATATCCTTGCCGCATTGATTTATATTGTCATTATCCTGACTTTGGCCCAGATACTCAAATTCGTGGAGCAAAAAATTGCTATCCCCGGCCTGGGGCTCAAAGCCTGATCGCATATCCCTGATTGACAGACCTTTCCGTACCATTTCAAACCAACTGTACTGGAAATGCAACATTTTGCTGCCGGCAGAAAAAGCATAGTCCATCATGTTCACTTCCACGGTCCAGGTTTTTCACTGTAAAGACCTCATGATTTGTGTTGGTATCCTTCAAGAAATTCAAGTCTGAAGCCTTTTGGTTGATAATTGATCCTTGACGGGGAAATTATCGGTACTGTCATAAAATCTGGCAGCCCGTATATCCCTGATTGGCAACACTTTCATCGCCCTTGCAAAAAAAATTATCAGAAATGCAAAATTTTGTATTTCTGATAATTTCAAAAACAGATCTTAGAATAAATACTCTTAAATCACTGCCAGTCAAGTGATTTCAGGTTTTTCGAAAAGGTTCATGAAACATGATCCCACTGATATTTTTTCATCCACCCAAGGCATGGGTCTTTTTGTCAGCCCGTCAAAAAAACGGCAAGGGCATATTTCTGGCAGAAACTCCCTTATATCAACTGTTTCCAGCCTTATCAGATGGTTGATGAAAACAGGAGTGTCGGAAATGCAAAAAATTGTATTTCCGACACTCCTCAAATGATACATGCCGGTATCCCGCCATGGCAAGGAGATTCGCTGGAAATATACAATCTGACATGCCCGACAATTCCGCCCGCAAATCTGTAACTGATTCTTCTGGCAATCTCAAAATTATTGCGGAACATGCTCCTGGTTGAATCTTTTCCGGAAACAGGCCCGATTCCCGGCATATGTTCTAAACTCCTTTCCAGTGGGACAACACACCACCCTGCTGAAAACTTTTGCATAATTCTCGTCCCAATGTTTTGACATTTCATTACGATCAACATAAGGATAAATATCGGTATTCTTGATTTTTCAGAGCCGTGAATACTCTCCTTTCGGATAATTATGGTAAAGAAGGGAAAATTGATAACGCTTGATTCAGCATCATTTGCAATCAATTGTTGTGCTTTTATCTTTATTTCAATATCTTAGCAATTTCGGTATGAAATCGTTTTTGTTGACCGCTTGAAGGGAATGGAACTATAATTCCTTCGTTTAAAACACGAAAACCCTTTAATTTCAGTTTATCTTCAAGCAATCGACAAATATTTGCTTTAATCAAAATTAACTGGGATTTTTTCCCATTAATGCCCACAAGATCATCAATTAAATTGTTAAAGTCTGAAAGGATTGTAGTCTCTCGTTCTTTATCCTTAATTTTATCGACTGGTTTGTAAGTTGAATCAACCAAGAAAAACCCACGATTCTTAAAATATTCAAGCCCATCTTTCTTATCAACAGGTTTATAATGAAGAGCCTTCATCATCTCATTGTATAAAGGCTCAGTCGTTGATCCCGTTTCATCATAAAAATATTTGCCAGATGCAGGAGGTGATTCTAAAATGAAAATAATCCTCAAGATTTCTGGCAAGTATTTGTTTCTTAATTTCAGATAATATTCTTTATCCATTGCTTATTCCGGTATCTGAATAACAACGTCTGGGATCTGGCACGGCTATTTTTCCGTCGCCTGCCTCCGGCTTGTTGGGCGATCACTCGTCGTCTTGAGGCGCCCGCTCTCTCCACTCCAGTCGCGCCAGCATCTCAAGGTTTTCGATCTTGACATCTTCAACCAGGACAAATGGCGAGTATGCGTTCCACATCTGATGAAATGGGTAGTGAACAGGAAACGGCTCGATGGATTCCAGGTGACGGGATATCAAGAAGCAGTGACTATGGTGAGATTGCCCTGTTCTCTGCGTCAGATCTTCAACGATATGGTTCATTTGGATCGCAAATTGGCGTGAGGCTTTGATTCTGTCTTCAGATAGCAATGGAAAAACCTTAGCTTCCGCCTGATTCTCGGTCGCCTCGACCCAGAATGAGTCAACAGAGTCCCCTCCCCATCTTCCATTCAGAAAAACACAGTCTGGCCAGACCCATCGCACGATCAATGACCGAGTCCTCCGGAGAATGTTCTCGATTTCACCCAACGGATATTATTGCTATTTTTCACCTCCCACATTGAATGTGTACTTTCATAAATCCAAGTTGACACATTGTCTTCAAACTCAATTATTTTACTTTGGTTTGATTGAATCTTTGACATATTTGCCTATTCCTTTACGGTGTATAAATTTTGTAGCAAATAACGGCTGCGATCACCGGAAAATCGGCCGCAGGCTAATTCCCCAGTGAATTGCATGGTTAAGTGCTTTGTTTCAGTCCTTTATTGAATCCATACATATCAATGACCTTTGACTTAGTGTACGTAATGCCTGAGTCATGTCCTGTGGCAAATTTTTTCACAAATATTTTTGAAGAATACTTGTCAATCTCTTCACTGTTATCGATATAGAATTTTTTGATACAGTGCAAGGATTTTTGGTTTACACTTCGAAAGCCACATATACCTTTAAATATATCCCTAAAAGTATTTCCAAAAAAATTGTCATAAGCAGGAATAAAACCAAAAACACCAAGCATAATTTTGGTGACAAGGGTCAGGTGAGTGTTTCCGTTATTTACAATAATATGTTGAATTTCTCGATAGATGGAGCATATTTTTCTGATGTTTTCGTCAGAATATTGATCTACATCTATATCCCAAACAGAATGGTCTAAGCCGGCAATGAATCGAATAAGTGGCTCATAATATTTTACGCTTTTATTTAATAAGAAACTCGAACCACGCAACATCCCCCAGCTTGCAAGATAAAACCCAAGTGATAGACAACTTTTTTCCATTTCCCCCAATAGATCGTTAGCTGTGGTGGGGTGAAAGTAGTGGTAGCAATAATCAAACGAAGCATACCGATCTGTAGGGGAATTCTCCAATTGGAATTCCGCAACCATTTTCGAAATGTCAGTTTGATGGTACTTCATGATTGTCTCATCCACACTTAAAAAGCTATTGTGTGGTTCGGTTCATCATGGATATTTGGATGATATCTGACCATATAGCCAATTATTAAGATCTCATTATAGTGGTATCCAACATCCAACCATATTGCAACAAATCTTAATTCCCTAAAACCTCAACCATAGTTTCGTTATCATGAAGTCTGCCAAAACACAATTATAAATTTTCCAACCTCAAGTTTGTTGCAACAAAACTTTTCCGGACCCAGGCAAACACCAGGATGGTGTATCCTCAGGCGATGTGATGCACCAGGTTCTGTTTTGTGGTCGGGTCCAGGATTGTGATAGACTATGATTCCCGGTGCAGCTGGGACACCGGCAGATGAGGGAAATTGTTTCCACCTCCTTGCCGATGCTGTGGTGGTGCCGGGGCAAAAGGACTTTCAACCGGGTGTCCATGCGGTATTTACTTACATGGTTCCAGGATGCCCCGGTAAATAAAGATACTGAATGTGGAAGAATCAGGCCCGGGATTTCATCCCCGCTCACCGCTGCCGTCAGCGACTAGTGCCGGGGGGTTCCTGTGGGTTGAATCCCATTCTGACGCGTTTGCTACAGGGAGTTGGGCATGGCGAAGCGTCAAGAACGGCAAATTGTTTGAGGACACACCTGCCCGCAGTTTTTGCCGTTCAGCGCAGCCATGCCCTACTCCATGTCAAACGCGGCAGAGGGTGAAACCCACAGGGACCCCCCGGCACGGGTCTGATGACCCGGCAAAAAAATTCAGCTTTTCTTTGCCTGAAAATTTTCCTGGCCTGCATAAAACAACGTGGCTTTGAGCCATTCAAAACCAAATTGCAGCAATTTTACATCATCCTCCCGGATGTCAGCCACTCGGTCTTCAGGGATGTCATACCGCTCCAGAAAAGAGGTCTTGAACACAAACTCCCTGAATTTATCGATATTGTAACAGACCATGAAAAATATTTTTTTGCTCTCTTCCGACAATTTCATGCTGGAAGGCAGCGACTTTTTCCGGACCATGAGATCCATCCACCCCTCGTTCACCGCGTCCCGCAGATCGATGCCCTGGTCCTGGCGCCACTCGGCCACGGTCCACTCCTTGTCCTCTTCAAATCCCAGGCAGTGAGCTTCTTTGACGGTAAAGAAAAACTCGTCCTTGTCCCCCTGTTCCCCGGAATAACTCAGGGCGCCCACCCCGATGGGATAGTACCGGCAGGTGGTGGGGCGGTCCTCATAAATCACGCACCCGTCTTTTTCCTCCACAAACGGACACGAGTTGCGCGCATCATCCAGCAATTTGAGGGTCACCACGGGCAGGTCCGCTTTTTCCAGTATCCTGGGTTCGGTAAATACCGCCAAAAACTCTTCAGAGGTCAAATCCAGTTTCCGGCGCATGGTCAGAATATCATAGGGGGTGAGCATGATATCGATGCCCCGGCAGCAGTCGGTGAAACATTTGACGCCTTTGTGGCACCGGAATTTGAACCGGGTGTCGAGGCTCATCTGCTGGGGAGGGATTTCCGAAATTTTCTGATCGTTCATCTATTTCATCCTTTTGATTGAAGGGTCACCATATGGGCAAAGCGTTGGATGTTAAAAAAAAACCATAATAATGTCAAGCGGATACAATCGCACGCCCGTTGCATGCTTCATACCGGTGAAAGAAAAAAACCTGAGAATTGATTTGACACGGCCCCGAATCCCCATTATGACAAAACAGACAGCTTGACGGACATTGACCCCAACATACAGACACGTAAAGGAGTCTCCATGAAAATAAAAAAAGCGGTTTTCCCGGTCGCGGGACTGGGCACCCGGTTCATACCGGCCACCAAGGCCATGGCCAAGGAGATGCTTCCGGTGGTGGACAAGCCCTTGATCCAGTATGCCGTGGAAGAAGCGTTCCAGGCGGGCATCGAACAGATTGTCTTTGTGACGGGCCGCGGGAAAAAGGCTTTGGAAGATCATTTTGACCGGTCCTTTGAAATCGAGATCGCCCTGGAACAAAAAAAAAAACACGACCTGCTCAAACAGATCCGGGAACTGGTCCCCCCCACGGGCACCATCATCTACACCCGTCAGCATGAACCCCTGGGACTGGGACATGCCATCTGGTGCGCCAGGGACATTGTGGGGGATGAACCGTTTGCCGTGCTGCTGGCCGATGACCTGATCCAGACCGACAAACCGGTTCTTTCGGAAATGATCAAGAAATTCGACCGGCTCAGGGCCAGCATGGCCGCAGTGATGGAGGTCCCCCGGGACCAGACGGACAAATACGGAATCCTGGATGCCACGGCCGTGGAGGAGGATATCTTTCGCGTCAATGACATGGTGGAGAAACCGGCCCCCGATCAGGCCCCGTCCAATCTGGCCATTATCGGCCGGTATATCCTGATGCCCAAAATCTTCGATTTGCTGGGAAAAAAAAGCAAAGGGGCCGGAAATGAGATTCAACTCACCGATGCCATGAAAACCCTGCTCAAGGAACAGCCTGTTTTCGGATATAAATTTCATGGCAACCGGTTCGACTGCGGCGACAAGGTGGGATTTCAGATGGCCAACCTGGCCTTTGCCCTGGAACGGCCGGACATGAAAGACCGGCTGGTGGAATTCATTCAATCGATCCGGATCGGTTGCTGAGGGTCGCGTTTTACGCCCCGTTGTAGCGATTGTAAAGCGCCATCACTTTGCGCACATACTCCCGGGTCTCTTTGAACGGGGGGATCTGCCTGTATCTGTCCACGGCCTCGGGTCCGGCATTGTAAGCAGCCAGGGCCAGGGGAATCTGCTGCTGATACCGCGCCAGCATCTGCTTCAAGTACCGGGTGCCGGCCATGATATTCTGGGATGGATCAAATGGATCGGTCACAGACAGCGCATCGAAATTGGCCGGCATGATCTGCATCAACCCCCTGGCCCCTTTGGGGGATACGGCTGTGGGTTTGAATGCCGATTCCACCCGGATCACGGCTTTGATCAGGGAAAAGGACACCTTGTATCGGTCGGCGGCGCTTTGAATCAGATCATCATAGATGTCTGGATCCGTCAAACGGCTGTCAAATTTTTTATTTTCCCGCATGTAAAGCACATATTCCGGTGAAGACGGGGTGTTGGTAAAATGCACCACCCCGTTTTTATCCACATATCGATAAATATCACTGTGCACGGGTCCGGGCAGCATCAGCCCGGCGGCGGCCCAGAAAAAAAATACCTGCCGGATCATCAGAACAGCTCCAGTTGAACGGGCGGTTGTTTTTTGTCCGGCACGGCTCGACCCAGGGTCTCGTGACGTGTCAGGCGGGTTTCAATATCCGTGATAAACATCGAGGGCTGCATCTTCCGGCGGGTCCCGAACATCTGTCTTTTCCGGGCATACGTCAGGCAAAGCAGGTCTTTGGCCCGGGTCATGGCCACATAGAACAGCCGGCGCTCTTCCGCCGGATTGTCACAGGTGCCCCCGGTTCTGGCAAAAGGGATCACGCCCTGTTCACACCCGGTCACGAACACCACGGGAAACTCCAGCCCCTTGGCTGCGTGCATGGTCAACAGAGACACTTTTTCCACCCCGTCCACCAGCCGGTCGGAATCCTGGTCCAGGGCCAGACGGTTCATCCATTCATCCGGGTCCTCATATGCCCGGGCCAGTGTCTGGATCCGGGCATACGCTGCAGCAGCCAGCGGATCTCTGGAAACGGGCGTTTCGATCTTCAGAAACCGGGCCAGCACCGTCAACTGATCATGAGCGGATTTCTCCCGGACCGAATCCCACACCGGTCCCAGAATCCGTTCCGGCTGGATTTGCTTGGTTTCCGACGGTATCTGAGACTGAAAATGGGTGGACAGCCGATGGACATCCTGGGCACCCGCCCGCCGGGTCAGAAGCCGGAAACAGCTCAGCAGCAGCTGAATCTCCATCCGGTCGAACCCCGCCTTTCGGTCGGCTGACTGAAAAGGGATGCCATGCTTTTGAAACACGTTGGCAAACACATCGCCCTGCCGCCGGGTGCGGTACAGCACGGCAACGTCGGAAAACCCATAGGCCGCATCTTCGCCGTCTGGTTCTTTCCGGGTGTGGATGGCATCCAAAGACATCCCGCCCATCACGGCTTCAATCAGTTTCCCCACAGCCACGGCTTCAGCGGTTTCTGTGGCGGTTTCCTTGATGATCAGTTTTCGGGTGCCGTTCACCTGGGAAAAAATTTTCTGCGTATTCTGCGTATCCTGATCGGGCCTGGATTTTGATATCATCTGAAACGATGCATCTAAAATCGTCTGGGTGGACCGGTAGTTTTGGGTGAGAACCATCGGGTCACACCCGGGATAGTCGCTGGCAAACCGATGGAAGAACCGGTGGTCCGATCCCCTGAAGCCATAAATGGACTGATCCGGATCCCCGATGACAAACAGACGGCTGTGCTGTGCAAGCAGCTTGACCAGTTCGTACTGCCCTGAGTTCAAATCCTGGTATTCATCCACAAAAATATGGGCGAACCGTTCCTGTACAAGGGTTCTGATCGGTTCAGACCGGGTGAGCAATTGATAAAACCGGACAATCAGGTCCTCGAAATCCATGTCGCCGTGATCCTGCATTCCCTGCTGGTACGCCGTATACACCTGTTTGAGCAATACCGGGTCCGGCCCGGCTTCAGACAGATCATCCTCAGGTCCCAGCAGCCGCTGTTTGCACAAACTGATCTGCAAATCCATGTCATCAGCCAGCCGGGACAGCCCGGTTGTTTTTCCTGTGACTTGTGCCAGGGCGGTTTTCACGCGTTCTTTTCTGGCTTCATCTTCAAGAATCCGGTCAGTGAGCTTGTCATGGGTCTTGAGCATGGACCGGCAGAACCCGTGAAATGTGGCCGCGGTCACACAAGCGTTACCCTGTGGCCACACGGTTTGAATCCGGTCCTGGATCTCTTTGGCCGCTTTGTTGGTAAACGTCAGCGCCAGAATCCGGTCGGGAGACACCTGTTTTTCCGTGAGCAGATACGCGATCCGGGCCGTCAGGGTCCGGGTCTTTCCCGTGCCCGGGCCGGCGGTGATCAGAATTGCGGATGCCGTGGACGTCACGGCCCGGTGCTGGGATTCATTCAACCCGGCAAGAATTCCCGGGTCCGTGTCAGGTGCGGCATCGGGCGGCGACAAGGCCGGCTCCGGGCGTTTTACCGGCGCTTGCCGGGGATCCCCACCGGTTTCAGGACCGGTTTGTGAAGCGGAGATCTCTCCAATGGGTGCACCTTTCAGGGTCATTTTCAATGGCGGCTCCCCTTTGAACCGTGCCAGTTCATCCGGAGTGAACACCTGGACCCTGCCGTATTCCCCGTCATAACCCGGAGACACGTGAATCCGGCCGGACCGCATCCGTTCCACGGCCTCGGCCAGCAACGGCACCCCGGCCGTCCGGATCCGGTCATACGAATACCGGGTCAGAATATCCAGTTCCGGCCCCAGGGCCTGAATGGCTTTGTCATAATACCGGCCGACTTTCTTGGTTTTGGGTCCCACCTGACACATGTCGGACAGCATGTCTGCCAGCGGGATGATACTGGTATATCCATGGCGGTTTTCCGGCACAAACCCCGAAGGCCGTTCCGCCAGTTCCCGGACCCTGTGTAGCACCCCCAGCGTCAGGGGGCGGCCGCATACCGGACAGGTTCCGTCCAGCCGGGCGGTCTCGTCCGGATCCAGACTGACGCGGCATTTCCGATGGCCGTCAAAATGGTATTTTCCCTGATCCGGATACATATCCAGGGTCCCCTGATACCCTTCCAGATCCAGGGTTTCCAGGGATTTTCTCATGGCAAAATAGTCCAGTTTCGTGTTGAACACACAGGCATTGCGGCCCAGGTACCCCGGTGAATGGGCATCGGAATTGGACATGAGCCGGACATGATCCAGCTCCGCCACCCGCCAGTTCATGGGCGGATCGGAAGACAAACCGGTTTCCACGGCAAAAATATGGGAAGCCAGGTCCTGGAAACACTCGCCAATATGGTCAAATCCCGATTTGGACCCGAACATGGAAAACCAGGGGGTCCAGATATGGGCCGGCACGAAAAACCCCTGATCATTGACTTCCAGCATGATTTCCAGCAGGTTTCTGGCATCCAGCCCCAGAATGGGG
Source organism: Desulfotignum sp. (assembly GCA_011389555.1). Taxonomy (GTDB): domain Bacteria; phylum Desulfobacterota; class Desulfobacteria; order Desulfobacterales; family Desulfobacteraceae; genus Desulfotignum. The sequence goes on from JAABUD010000316.1 coordinate 30,737, forward strand.
CGGCCGTCGGACGAAATATTGCCGATGGCATCCAGCCGGGCATTAAATTTTTTTACACTGGCCAAATCCGGAAAATAGATGATATTATGATTTTTACGGACCCGACCGGCTTTTTTATAGATATTGGAAATCTCCACCTGGAGCATGAAACGCACCGGCTTCCGGCAGGAAACCGGTACCTGGGCATCGATTTTGTCGGCAAGCGTTTTTTTCAATGCAAACAGACCGGGTTCCGCCGGTTCCAGCCTGGATGCGATCTCTTCCACCCAGGCCGGGTGGGTAAAGTCCCCGGTTCCCACGACGGTGAGGCCTTTCACCCGGGCCGCATGGTAGATGTTTTCCAAATCCAGGTTCCGGGCCGTGGCCCGGGAGTATTTTGAATGAATGTGAAGGTCTGAAAAAAAAGCCATGTGTTGCCGCCTGAATGATCTGTTTACGGTCTGATTTTTATGTTATTTACATGATTTCATGGAAATTGGAAACCCGGTTTCTGATAAAAGCGTGAAAGAAACCCTGCCCGTTTTCACCTTGACCCCAGCAAAGGAATTCCCATGACCGCCACGACGTACCACGCATTGATCCTAGCATCCACAGACACGGTCCAGGTCGTCCATGACGTCTTGAACGACGTGTCGGAACTGTTTTTCATCCAGGCAGAATCCACGGACGATGCCCTGTCCCACATCGGTGCCCGATCTTTGGCATTCATTGTGATGGATCTGTCACTGCCGGACCTGGATCCGGCCTCCGTGGCCGCGGGTCTGACCGGGTTGCCCCGGACCCGGATGCCGCCGTTGCTGCTGATCACGGATGATCCCTTTCGGCCGGACCTGTACGATCGGGTGCCTCCCCTGCTCATCGATCATGTGGTCAAACCCCTCGATCCAACCCTGATCCGGGCCAAACTGTTGTTTTTTTCCGCTTTTTTCCGGCACCGGATTGCCATGGAACAAAGCATCGAGGAGCTGGAAAAAGTCTATGACCGGTTCATGGAACAGCATCAGACGGTGTTGTCCCAGACCAGCGCCAGAAAAGAGATGCTGGCATCGTTATCCACATTCATCCATCAGGTCCGCCCCTTTTTGTCCCGGATCCAGGCCGGCACCTTTTTTCTGCGCCAGGCCCCGGATCTTCCCCAGCGACTGCATCAGAGCGTCAGCCAGATTCGAACCGCCGGAAAACAGATGAACCGAACCATCCAGAACCTGCAGCGATTCCGGAGCCGGGAAACCGACCCGCCCGCTCTTTTCACGGATCGGAACGGTCGGACCCGGGCCGGCAGAATTCTTTTTGCCACCCCTTTTTCCGATGATTTCATGATTGTTCACCATCATCTGAACAATCGGATCAACGCGACCCTGTTTCAGGCGGAATCCACGGATCAGGCCATGACGGTTGTGGCGGACGTCCGGCCGGATCTCATCTTGATTCACCATCAATTGAGTGACGGATCCGGACTTCACCTTCTGGACAAGCTGGTCCGGATCGGCACCCGGGCGCCGCTGATCATCACTGTGGACCGAAACCACACCGATGCCGGCGCTGCCGCCGTTGCCTCGGGTGCCCGGACATTTCTGATTCTGGAACAGACGTCGGCCCTGGATCTGGCCGATACCATTCAAGGGACGCTGGAACAGGCCAGGATGACCCATAAAGTCCAGGGCGCCCTGAACCGCATCGAACTGATTTCCCAGAAAGACCGACTGACCCAGCTGTTGAACCGCAGTGGATTCAATCAGACACTGGCCGTGGAAATGGCCAGGGCCCGACGGTACCATCTGCCGCTTTCCATCATTCTGGCCCGGATCGATCATTTCAAAAAATTGAACGACACCTATGGACACAGGGCCGGAGACGATATTCTGACGGCCTGCGCCGCCCGGATCAAAGCCATGATCCGGGACGAAGACGTGGTATGCCGGTTTGCCGCAGAAAAATTTGCCGTCGTGCTTCCCAACACCGGCTCGGACCGAATCCGGATTCTGGCGGAACGTATCCGGCTGCACATCTTTGAAAATCAGCTGCAGATCGGTACCCGGACGTTTTACCTGACCGTGAGTATCGGCACCGCCAGTTTCACAGGAGACACGGCCCCGGATGACGAGACATTGACTTTACCCGCGCTGGTCGGTCAGGCCATACATGCACTGGATCGTTCCGTAAAAAAAGGAGGCAACCAGATCCAATCATGAAACCATCGGACATCCGAAAAGCAGCCGACTGGGCCGCATCACAGACCCGGTCCCATACCCTTTTTCTGTCTGAGACCCGTCATCCCGGACAACCTGCATTTGATGCGTTTGCATCGGAACTGACCCGGACCGCCCCGTGTGTCCGCGTCACCCCGTCCGACCGGCCGTGTCAGATTCCCGCTTTTTTTATTGCCGACAATATCCGTTTCAGCGCGTTGCCCCTGGAAAAAGAACTGGCCCCGTTTCTGGAAGCCCTGGGTTTTCAGGCCCATCCTTCGCCTTTGCCGGAAAATATCCAGGCGCAACTGGCACAGCTGTCCACCCCCTGTCGTCTGACCCTGTTCATCGCCGTCCAATGTCCGCATTGTCCGGACATGGTCAGACGTCTGGTTACGCTGGCCGTTCACTCAAAACATATTTTTCTGGATATCATCGACGGCACCTTGTTTCCGGAAACGGCAGACGCACACCAGGTGCGGTCCGTGCCCTGCCTGATCCTTGAACCGGATTTCAGATGGACGGGCCGGGTCGATTCAGAAGAAATCCTGACACAGATGATTGAACGGGATCCTTCCCGGCTCAGTGCGGCCACGTTCAGACAGATTCTGGAACAGGGGGAGGCGGACTGGGTCTGCCGTCAGATGATTCAGGCAAACACTCTTTTCAAAGGATTCACGGATCTGCTGCGGCACCCGGAGTGGTCGGTAAGGCTGGGCGCCATGGTGGTGGTGGAAAACCTGGCCGAACAGGCCCCGCAACTGGCAGTCCACCTGGGTCCGGTTCTGATGCAGACCTTTGACGATGTGTCTGACATTTCCATACAAGGGGATCTTCTTTACGCACTGGGAGAGGTGGGGGATCCGGAAACCCGGGCCTGGATCGAAAACAGATTGCCCGGCCTGACACATTCGGACCTGAAGGATGCGGCCGAAGACGCCCTGGCAGCCATTGAAGACCGCGTGTGATCTTCTGGTTCACGCCTTCCGGTTGACACAACTTCTTGTTTGGGGTATCACCTTGTCATGGAAAATCTGATCGCTCGATTCAATCTGGCCCCTCACCCGGAAGGCGGATTTTTCCGGGAAATCTACCGGTCCGATCAGCAGGTGTGGTCCGGGACCGCATCGAGTGACCGGGCTGCTGCCACCCATATCTATTTTCTGCTGCCCAGAGGACAGGTGAGCCGGTTTCACCGGGTGATCCATGATGAAATCTGGCACATTTACCAGGGAGACCCGCTCCGTCTCATTCAATTTGACGGAATCCGGGTGAAAGAAACCTGTATCGGCACAGGCTGTCCGGATTTTACCACGGTGGTGCCGGCAGGTACCTGGCAGGCCGCCGCCAGCACCGGCACGTCTACACTGGCCGGCTGTACCGTGGCCCCGGGATTCGACTTCACCGATTTCAGCTTTCTGGCGGATCACCCGGCGGATCTATCAAAATTCAAGGAGATTGGCAGCGGACTGGACTCATTTCTATAGATTGATTTGTTGAGGAGTAAAAAATGACACCCCGCACCACGCCCCGTTTATCCGATGTTTCTTCGTTACTGCGTACCTGTGTCGGCTCTGACGGCCGATTCCGGGTAGGCCGGCACCGGCCGGATTTTGAGGTGGCCAATCTTCGAAAAAAAGATTTCATCTCCCGGCTCGGTCAACTGCCCGACGGCACCCCGGTCTGGAATCACGCCAATTTTCCCGAAACCGACATCCGGGAACCGGCCGCAGACATCATTTATGAAATCCCCAACCCCCTGCCGTTCAGAGGCACCACGTTCATCAATTCCGCCTGGGCCGATGGTAAAGCCGGGCATCCGGAAAAGATACGCATGTCAACACCGCCCCCTTGTTCTCTGTTTGACAGCCTGGAAACGGTCCAGCCGAAGATGGCGGATAAAGATAAATTCCGGCTTTTGACCGCACTGCCCCATCCTTTGAAGATCGCTTTGGCACAGGAATCCACCGATCCAAAAGAACTGTGCATACTGGCCGGCCTCGCCTGCACCCTGGTGTTCGACCCCGGCAGTGACCTTCCCCGGGGCATGGGATTTCAAAGAAACCGACACGGGAAACCGGTGCCGGACATAGCGTTTCCGGATCTTTTCGAAGTGCTGGTGAACAATCCCCATCTGCCGGATGCGTACAAAACAGTCATGGTGCTGCGCCCCGGCATCCAGGGAAACAGTGAAATCATCGGGGAATACACGGGCCGCAACACCCATGTGTTTGAATATCTGCGCCGCAATTCCTATATCCCCTGGGGCCATTTTGCCGCCAACATGGCCCATGACTGCATCCGATACCGGGCCCGGGATCTGACTGTCGCAGATATGCAAGGGTTGCGCCATCTATATTACCAGCGGGCCTACTGCCGGGTGGCCGCCCAGCTGGACCTCCCCCTGCCTGACCACGGGAATCCCCTGTGTGTCAAAGATCTGGAAACCCTGCGGCAGGCCATTGTCAAGGCCCTGGAAAGCGGCCGGGGTCCGGAGTTGTCATTCAACGGGGCATTATGGGGGTGGAACTTCGGGTTCGGGGCCGCACCGTCCGGACACCGGCTCCACGCCTCCCACCAGATGATCCACCAGCAAAACGCCTTGATTCCCAGACAGGTGGAAGACGACCATGGCGAGTGGATGCCGTGCTTTGCCTGCGGTGACCTGGTGACCGACTTTATTCGGCATTTTGAAAAGATTCATGACAAACCCTTTTTCGATGCATATGTTGAGGCCATGACACACAACCGCCGCACAGATGGGAATGACCGCAAAGAGACCTCTTTGATCATCCATGAAGATGATCATGTGCGCCTGTTCGTTCCCAAGGCCCAGGTGAACGAATGGGAATTGCAGGTGATGACCCGGTCCCGGATTCCTCATATCCTGGCGGCGGATACAGCGGTGAGAGAGGCGTTGGACCTGGCCATTGTAAAAGCGGTGCAGGCGCTGGAAACACTGGGGGCACAGATGGTGACCGGAATCGAATTGTCGGCCCGGTTCGATACATCCTGTGTGAATCAGCATATGATCTACAGTTTCATCCCCCGGCTGCCCTATGCCCCGCCCACTTTTTCCGAAGCCCAGCTGCGGTGGATCAGCGGCGTGTATCCGGAAGACCTGGCCCGGGCCTGCCGCCATATCGTGACCTGAAAAAACCGACAGGGAGAAGGCCGTGATTCTTCATGATTTCACCTATGAATGGGACGGAAAAAGCGATTCCGGGAAAAAACCGATTTCCTGGTGGCCCGGCTGTTACCGGGTGAGGATCCTCCGGCTGGGACAGGAAGATGGCACTGTCAAATTCATGTTCCCGAATGCCGTGGTGTTCCGCCCCGTCCAGACCCGGGCCGTGATGAACACCTCTCTGGAAAACTATATCCACTATTTTGCCGAAGAGATCAGCCGGCAATACCAGCTGGACCTGACCAAAGTCCTGTGGATAAAACTGGGGGACCCGGTGACCGTGGCCCGGCTGACACCGGAAAGAAAACTGTCGGATGAGATCTTTTATGCCGTTTCCTGGCGGCCGGTCCGGCCCAATGAAATGGCTGCCATCGAGCCGGACATTGCCGATTTCTGATTACACCACCCCCTGATCCATCATGGCATCCGCCACTTTGACAAACCCGGCGATATTGGCCCCGTTCACGTAATTTCCCGGTGTGCCGTATTCTTCGGATGCCGCCAGGCTCTCGCGATGAATATGCTGCATGATATTGCTGAGCCGTTCTTCCACTTCCTGGCCGGTCCACTTGATGCGCATGGCATTCTGCGCCATTTCAAGTCCGGATACGGCCACCCCCCCGGCATTGGCTGCCTTGCCCGGCGCAAACAGGATTTTGCGGTCCAGAAAAATATCGATGCCTTCCAGGGTCGTGGGCATGTTGGCCCCTTCGCAAACCACCTGTACGCCGTTGTTGACCAGATTCTGGGCATCGACCTCATTGATTTCGTTCTGGGTGGCGGACGGAAACGCACAATCTGCCTTGTGATCCCACAATGGACTGTGATCCGCCGCCGGAATGAATTCCGTGTACACCGCGTCTGAATATTTTTGTGCATATTCCTTGATGCGGCCCCGCTTGACGTTTTTCAGATACATCACATAAGCCAGTTTTTCCACATCGATGCCCTTTTCATCATAGATGTATCCCATGGAATCAGACAGCGTGACCACTTTGCCGCCCAGATGAATGATTTTTTCCGTGGTATACTGGGCCACGTTTCCGGAGCCGGATACCAGACAGATCTTGTCTTTCAGGGTTTGTTGCCGGGTAGCCAGCATCTCCCGGGCAAAATACACGGCCCCGTATCCCGTGGCTTCCGGCCGGATCAGGCTGCCGCCCCAGTTGAGACTTTTGCCGGTGAGCATGCCGCTGAACTCGTTTTTCAGTTTTTTATACATGCCGAACATATATCCGATCTCCCGGCCCCCGACCCCGATATCGCCTGCCGGAACATCCCTGTCCGCGCCTAAGTGCCGGAACAGTTCCGACATGAAGCTCTGGCAGAACCGCATCACTTCATTGTCGGACTTGCCCTTGGGATCGAAATCCGCGCCCCCTTTGGCACCCCCCAGGGGCAGGGTGGTCAGGGCGTTTTTGAACACCTGTTCAAAGGCCAGAAACTTGAGAATGGACAGATTCACGGAAGGGTGAAACCGCAGTCCGCCTTTGTAGGGACCGATGGCGGAGTTCATTTCAACCCGGAATCCCCGGTTCACCTGGACCCGGCCCTGGTCATCCGACCAGGGAACCCGGAACTGGATGATCCGCTCCGGCTCCACCATACGTTCCACAATACCGGCATGACGGTATTCAGGATTCCGGTCCAACACCAGCTTCACCGATCCGACCACCTCGGTGACCGCCTGATGAAATTCCTTTTCATGGGGATCCCTGCCACTGATAATATCCATGATTGTCGTCATTTTGCTTCTCCTGTGTTCTTGAATTTTTAAAACGCTATGCTTTTTTATCCGCCGGTTCGAACAATGCCTTCATGGCCGGAACAAACGCTTTCCGGGTGGATGCCACATACGCATCCCACTCGCTGCCATGCCGGTAAAATGCCGTGGACGCAATTTTCTTGGTGACAATGGCATTGCGGTAAGCCTGCAGTTTTTCCGCATTCATGATGCCCAGAATCGCTTCTCTGCCCAGAATTTTCACCAAAACCCGGGGAATATAGGCGGCCATCACCTGCCAGAGCAGGTCTTCATCCGCCAGAATCGTATCCAGGGCATCCGCCACCTGGTTCTGGAAAGCAAAGATCTGTTCACTGGTCTGTTCCGACAGGACAAACAGCGGTGTTTCCGGATTTTTTTCATGAATTTTCAACAGCATGGCTGTCTCGTTGCTGGCGTGGTTCCGCACCAGGGTCAGCATATCCCGGATCAGAGCCCACCGGGTGGAGACATCTTCCAGAAGGCGTTTTTCATACTCGTCTTCAAACAGAAACGCGGTGAGCACTTCCGCCACGGCGGATGAAAACACCCCGCCCTTGTTGGCCGAAGAGTCCTTGACCTGGAGAATACCGGTGTTTTTGGCGATATACCGACGGGCCGCATCATCGAAAAACACATTGGCCCCTTCCACGATGAACCGCAGTTCCTTGAACAGGGACGTAAACGCCTTGACATTGCGCTGGTTGATGGTGTCCTTGAATCCGCCGCAGGGGATGAAGGCCTGGATATCGGCCTGTTCAATGAATTTCCGGTTGGCCGGGTCCGTGATGAAGTTGCGGTGAAACATGGCGCCGTCTGCCACAAAGGTCCCGTCCGGCAATGTGATGTTCTTGCCTTTCAGCGGCACCCGGAACCCGTTGGGACTGAGTTTTTCCTCGGGAAACGCCATGGAATTGTTCCGGGGATGGGTATGGCGCATGAACGCGATTTTCATCAGGGTTTCCCTGTCCAGCCCTTCCGGGTCGAACAGAATGGACCCGCCGTCTATCACCAGACAGATCTTTCCCTTATAGCACTGGATTTCATTGCTGCCCAGATCCCCGTCCGGTCCGCCGGTTATCATCAGGTTCAGATCTTTTTCTCTGGCATCGCTGTGGGCGATCAGGGTCCGGAATGCTCCCATCACGGAGGTGGTGGTCATGCCGCTGGTGTCCACCTGTCCGCCGATATGTTCGTAAATCCGGTCCATCTCCGTGGTGGTGACCACGGAATCCCCGTTAACGAGCAGTTCCGTGCCGGATTTTCCATGGGGTACCAGCCCGAACAGGTCCTGATTTTCGAGCATCCCATAGGTGTCGTGGGGAATCCCAAAGCTTTTGCCCGTGGTAATGGTCCGCCAGTAGGCATATCCGCGTTCCTTTGCCCGGAAAGCCACGGCATCCATCAACGGGGCCGTGCCTTCATCCGGCCCGAAAAACACCATCTCCGGCCGGCCGTAATAATCTTTGACTTGAGAATCCGCCAGCATCAGGTCCATGATGCCTTCGGTATAATCAAACAACGCATCCATGCTGTAATGGGCATAGGTGAAATGGGGCACCACCACCCCTTTGGAACCGCTCTCACAGATATCCTTGTGTTTGAGGCGCTGGGCCTTGGGACCCAGCGCATAGTTGAGAAGCACGGCGTTGTCCAGTTCCGTGGCGTGGTTGGCCGTGGTCACCCGGATCAGGCGCAGGCCCCCTCTGGCAATGTCATCGGCCCGAAGATGGGTCCCTGTGGAATAATGGCCATTGACAAAGAACAGCCCGTAGACAAACTGTTTGAATACCAGCGGATCCAGCACCTGATGGGTCAGACGGAATGAGAACGAGCGTTTTTCCGGTTTGTAGAAATTGGTCTTCAGGCAGCAGGATATCAGTTTGAACATGAACTTGAACACATCATACCCCAATGGATCGTCCATGAACCGCACGGCCAAAAGCTGCTCGAATTCCACGGATTTCATTTCCAGCCGTTCCCCGGTTATCTCCCCGGGACTGGCCGGATTGAATCGGGCATCGAACAATTCAAACAGAAACCGGATCAGATCCGGATGGTCCATGGCCGTATCCAGGATCACGTTGGAGACATAGGTGAATTTATTGGACTCGTGAATCCGGGCGGAAAACGCTTCCTGGTGATCCACGGAATCCAGACTTTCCATGATCTCCCGGTCGGTGCGGGTGCCTTGTTCCTTGTAAATGAACAGATGGGTGAAATCCACGGCATTGCCGGCAAACAGCATCTCCTGAAAGCTGAGAATTCCCTCCACGTACAGCTGGGTGATCCGGCTGATGCGAAAACTCAAAAAAGCCTGAAGATCGGCAATCAGAGGGGCCTCCTGGTTTCTTGACAGCTCGCCGGACACATACAGTGAGCAGATGGATGTCGCCACCCGGGTCTCGGTGAAATACGGCTCCCAGTATGCCCGGGTAATGGTCAGGCCGTGATCGGCAAACAGTTTTCTCAACACCGGCAGCTGCGGCCGTTCAAAATCTGAATTGAACATGAACCGGATTTCACCGATATCCGACAGGTTGAACACTTCCACAAACGGGGTGACATGCTGGCTGACCTGTGTCAGAAACTTTTCATACCGGTTCCGGGTCAACCGGGGGATGGCAGTGAAATCCAGGTTCCGGTTGAACAGGAAACGCGATTCCATAAAATCGGAATCCGGATAATCCATCACGGTTTCCGGTCGGTACACATAGGTATAATAGGATTTTTCCGGATTGTAGTAATATTCTCGTCTGTGACCGGCCAGCATTTTGTCCAGAATCCGTTCCATGCGGTCCCGGGTGTCTTTTGTCGCAATTCGTATCCGCTGGACATTGCTGTCCTGGGTCAGGTCGAAATCGATATCCGCCACCCAGGAATGGAGAACGCCTTTGTTTTCACTGAAATAGATGCCTTTGGCAATGGAGGATAGAATACTTTTCAACGATTCTTTGGTGATGGTTTCAAAAAAATAAACAGGGAACCCCAGATCATTGAGAAGGATGCCGGCTGCCAGGTTGATACAGTTGGCAGTGATCAGACCTTCCGATGACAGATCGATCACGGCCTCGTACAGCAGGCTGGGATTCAGGTTCACGTGTTTTGCTTTTTCGATGATGTGAGCCCCTGCGGAGGAGCCCTGGCCACCGTCGGTTGTAATATCCATTTAACTCTCCTGTCTGATGATTATAAACCCGTGCTACGGGGTTGCTAGTATACTCTTATTTCGCCGGGGTCAACCCAAATTGCCTGTTTTTTACCCAATCAAAAAAAATACCGACGGCCGGCCGGGGCCGAACGCCATCTCGATTCGCGTATTGACTTCAGTGAGAAACAAGGATATTTTGCAGTTTTTACAAATAATTCTGATGATGATTTGACACATATGAGCCCAGAGATCCAGCCGATTCCAGTAACGGAAAACATCCATTCCGTTCATTTGACCCATTTGCCGCCGATGCCGGCCATCTTTTGCAAACTGCTGATGTCAGCGGTCGGAAAACAAACACGAATCCCCTTTCATGGCCGGGTAACAAAAGGGCGGCTGTGTCTGCACAAGGTGTCTTTCGATCCGAACCGCGTGCATCGATACCGTCAGGTATGCGGATTTTCCCATGCGCCTGAAGATCCCGCAGTGCCTCCCGGTTACCTCCAGACCCTGTTCATCGGGTTGCTGGGCCGGTACATCACTTCGGATTTCTTTCCCATCAACCCCATGGGGCTGATTCAGACCGGCCAGCAGTTCGAATCCAGATGTCCGGTCCTGATCTCTGATACCCTGGATCTGTTCTGCACCCTCCAGGACATGACATTGACGGCAAAAGGGATCTCCACCCGGTTTCTTCTGGAAATATATCGAGACGACAAACAGGTATGGCAGGGAATCTCCACCTACCTGACCCGGACGTCCAGATCGAAAAGCACGTCCAGAACAGTTCAGGACCGGCCTTTGCCGGCACGAATGTCCCTTGAGGTGCCTGCGGGTACCGGCCGCGGATATGCCCGGGTCTCCGGGGATTACAACCCCCACCACCTGTCGAATGTCACGGCCCGCATCATCGGATTCAAGCAGGCGATGGTCCACGGCATGTGGAGTCTGGCCCGGACCCTGGCCTGCCTGGAACAAATCACGCCGCTGGTCCCCCCCTATTCTGTGGATGCCGCATTCAAGCTGCCGATCTTCATGCCCGCCACATTACGTCTGGGATATGAACAGGTGCTGAATGGCCGCACATTCCACCGGATTTTTTTCGATCTCCGGGATGCCGCCACTCTGGGACCGCATCTCAAAGGCCACATCACGCACCGGAAAAAAAAGGGGTCATAACCCATGATGGGATCTTTGTTTGCCCTGGGCTCCGCTTTTTTCTGGGCCTGTGCCGTCATTTTGTTCAAAAAAAGCGGGGAGACGTTTTCCCCCATTTCCCTGAACATTTACAAAAGTCTGGTGGGCCTGTTGCTGGTCAGTGCCACCATGCTGCTGCTGGGCATCCCGTTTTTTCCGGATCAGCCATTGAACAGCTGGCTGCTTTTGTCATTGTCCGGATTTCTGGGCATCACCCTGGCAGACCTGTTTTTTTTTATGGCTCTGAACCGTCTGGGAGCCGGCATGGCGGCCATTGTGGAATGCCTGTACCTGCCCAGTGTCCTGTTTTTTTCCTATCTGCTCTTAGACGAGCATCTGGGAGCGGGTGGAATCATCGGCGGTCTGCTGGTACTGGCCGCAGTGCTGGTGGGATCTTTACGAAAAAAAGACCTGCCCCTGACCCCGGGGATCCCTTCCGCCTCCCGGGTACCCGCCATCATCGCCGGTGTTCTGGCCATGATTTTTCTGGCGCTGGGCATTGTGATCATCAAAGAGCTCCTGGCATATACCGATGTGTTCTGGGCCACCCTGGTGCGGTTGAGTGCCGCCATTGTCACCCTCATGATTCTGGTGGCGTGCCACCCGGGAAGAAACCGGTTTCTTTCAGAACTCAAATGGTCCAAATCCTGGCTGGTGGCCCTGCCGGCATCCATCTGCGGCAATTACATCGCCCTGATTCTGTGGGTGGCCGGCATGAAATACACCACGGCGTCCCGGGCCGCGATTCTCAACCAGATGTCCACAATTTTCATCTTCATTCTGGCGGCCGTTTTTCTCAAGGAAAAAATCACGGTCAACAAAGGAACCGCCATTGTCATGGCCATATCCGGGGCATTGCTGACCATTTTCACGTGACAGAGACGGTATCGGCCGGATCCGCTTCAACGCCGGCACATATCACCTGGTTCCGGCCCTGTGTTTTCGCTTGATACAACGCCTGATCCGCCTGATGGACGAGGATTTCAGGGGTATTTGCATGCATGGGAAATCCGGCAACACCCAGTGATGCCGTGATCGAGCCCACCGACTGCCCCTGCCAGTGAATATCCAGGTCAGCGATCTGTTTTCTCAGATCTTCGGCCCGTGCCAGGTAATCTTGGATGGTTCCCCCGGTCAAGAGAATGAAAAACTCCTCTCCCCCGAACCGGCAGACCGTGTCTTCGGTTCTCACCGCGTCGATCAGGGTGCGGGCAAGCGTCTTGAGCACCTCATCGCCGGCATCATGTCCCAGGGTGTCATTCAAGCGCTTGAAATGATCCAGATCCACCATGATGCCCCCCAGGGCCGCACCGGCCCGCCGGGATCTGGGGATCTCCTTTGCCAGGGCCGCATCCATGTACCGGCGGTTGTAAAGACCGGTCAAAGGATCTCTGAGGGTCAATTCGTAAAGCTGGTCGTGAAGCCGGAGATTGGACAGGGAAAGGGCCAGATATTCCGCAGTGATCAACGCCAGTTTCCGATACTGCCCGGAAAGCGGCTTCCGGTGATCTCCCAGACACAATGCCCCGATCACGCTGGATTTGTCCTTGAAAGGCACACAATACGCGCAACAGGTCAGTGCCGCCTGCCGGGCGGACACGGGAAGTCCTTTGTCCAGTACATCACAGTTCCGGGGTGTAGGATTTTCCTTTTTCCGGGATGATGTTCCCCATTCAAAGACCCGGGTCACCGTGGGCGGGTTGGATTCCTTCAGACAAATCCGCCCGGAAACCTCTGAAAAGAGCTCGGGCAGATACCAGTAGATCACGTCGAACAACTCCGTTTCCCGGGTACAGCTTTGCAGAAGCATGGCCATGCCCGACAGCAACGTGAGTTGACGGGTATGGGGATCTGTCATCTCACAACTCCTTTTTTTCGTTTTCCGGTCGGAAACTGGCCATGAAAAACCGGTGATGATCATGGCCGTCTGTTTGTGTTTACACATAAATGCTTGACTATTTCAATGGTTTTCGTCTAAATAAGCCCATAAAATTCTAAATACAGTAAGGAGTTTCCATGTCAAAAGAAAAAGTGGTTCTGGCATATTCCGGCGGACTGGACACCTCGGTCATCCTGAAATGGCTGCTGGAACAGGGATATGAAGTGTTCGCATATATGGCCGATATCGGCCAGCAGGAAGATTTTGAAGCGGCCCGTGACAAAGCCCTGACAATCGGGGCCTCGGAAGTGTTCATCGAAGATATGCGCAAGGAGTTTGTCACGGAGTATATTTTCCCGGTGTTCAAGGCCAATGCCCTGTATGAAGGCCGGTATCTGTTGGGAACCGCCATTGCAAGGCCCCTGATCGCCAAAAAACAGATCGAAATTGCCAACAGGGTCGGTGCCGCGTATGTGTCCCATGGTGCCACCGGCAAAGGGAACGACCAGGTCCGGTTTGAGCTGTCCTATTTTGCTTTGAATCCGAAAATCAAGATCATCGCCCCCTGGAAAAACAAGGCGTTTCTGGCGGCGTTCAAAGGCCGGACCGACCTGCTGGCCTACGCGGAAAAATACGGTATTCCCACCAAGCAGACGGCTTCCAAACCCTACAGCGAAGACGACAACCTGCTGCACATCTCCCATGAGGCCGGCATTCTGGAAGATCCGGCCCATGAATGTGACGAATCCATCTATTCCCACACGACAGCCCCGGAAAACGCCCCGGACATCCCCACCCGGATCCGGATCCGGTTCAAGGACGGTATCCCGGTCCAGGTGGAGAATTTAGGGGACGGCACCCTCAAGACCGATGCCCTGGCGCTGTTCGAATACCTGAACCGGCTGGGAAGCGAAAACGGTATCGGACGGCTGGACATGGTGGAAAACCGGTTTGTGGGCATCAAATCCCGGGGGGTCTATGAAACCCCCGGCGGCACCATTCTCCATGAAGCCCACAAGGACATCGAAGGCGTGGCCATGGACCGGGAAGTGATGCGGCTGCGGGACATGCTGGCTGCCAAACTCGGAGAGCTGGTGTACAACGGATTCTGGTTCAGCCCGGAGATGGAATTCATCATGGCCGCCATGGACAAGAGCCAGGAACTGATCGACGGGGACGTGTTCCTCAAACTGTACAAAGGCACGGCCTATCCCGTGGCCCGCACCAGCCCGTCTTCTCTGTACAACCAGGACCTGTCCTCCATGGATATCGAAGGCGGTTACAACCAGGAAGATGCCGAAGGATTCATCCGCGTCAACGCCATCCGGCTGATGGCCCACAAACAGATCACCAATCAATAACCGGACCCCTTGAATCAGATTTCCAGGCGTTTTTTGATCCCCCTGAACTGATCATAGGACAGGCCCAGTTGAGCCGCCGCTTTTTTCTGATGGAACCGGGTTCGCTTCAACGCGTCTTTGACCCGAAGGATTTCCAGGGTCTGAACCGCTGCTTTCAAAGGCAGGGTCATCAAATCCGCCACGGGGGGATCCGCCACGGGTTCCGGCATTTGAACCATTTCCGGCCGGGTTCGGGCCGGTTCCCCGGGTTTTTTTGCTTTTTCCGGATCCTTGAAAGGATCTTCAAACGGATCAAAACAGATCTCATCAATTTTTTGGATGTCACTTTTGTAGACCGCCCGCTCCACCACATTCTTCAACTCCCGGACATTGCCCGGCCACGGATAGGACATCAAATCGTTTTCAGCAGCATCCGTCAATTCCGGCATCTGTTCCCATCCCAGCTCAAACGCCATGCGGGAGGCAAAATGCCGGGCCAGCACCAGAATGTCCTCCTGGCGGCACCGCAGAGGCGGCACATGGATCACCTCGAAACACAGCCGGTCTAAAAGATCCTGTTTGAATGTGCCGTTTCTTGCCATGGCCGGCAGGTTCGCATTGGTGGCGGCCACGATGCGCACATCCACCTGCACCGGCCGGCTGGACCCCACCCGCTCGAAGGCACCATATTCGACAACCCGCAGAATTTTTTCCTGAACATCCATGGGAATGGTGCCGATTTCATCCAGAAACAGGGTCCCGCCGGCTGCCTGCTCAAACCGGCCGGCCGTTCGGCTGCCCGCCCCGGTAAACGCCCCTTTTTCATACCCGAACAATTCCGATCCGATCAGTGTCGGGGTCAAGGCCGCGCAATTGAGAGTCACCAGCGGTTTTTTCCATCTTCTGGATAAAAAATGGATCCGGGATGCTGCCAGCTCCTTGCCGGATCCCCGCTCCCCGATGATCATGACCGAACGTTCCACCGGCGCCACCCGGGAAATCTGCTCTTGAAACGCAATGAACGCCTCAGATTGACCAATGACCTCATATGTGGTGTATTCAACCATAAAAAATAGATATCTTCCAGTTTATGGTCGATATTACCACTATGCCTGTTTTTTGTCAAGCTGGACAACCCTTTGGAATCAAACGAAATACGTTCAGAATTTTTTGCTGGCACGCTTTCTGCTGTATTTTCCTATTCAGATACACAATCAATTACAGCATTTGTTTGAACCCGCACATTATTACTACGCAAAGGAGATCGATCATGGGAATTTTTACACGATTCAGAGACATTGTGTCTGCCAACCTCAATGCCATGCTGGACCGGGCGGAAGATCCGGAAAAACTGATCAGGCTGATGATCAGAGAAATGGAAGACACGCTGGTGGAACTTAAATCCGCCTGTGCCGGCACCATTGCCAGCCGGAAAAAGGTCACCCGGCTGCTGGAGGAAACCTGTGACAAAGAAGCGTTCTGGGACCGGAAAGCGTCTATGGCAGTATCCAAAGGCAGAGATGACCTGGCCCGGCAGGCCCTGATGGAAAAAAGGCGGTTTTCCCAGAGATGTGAGGCCGTGGAAGAAGAACTGGCCGAGCTCCAATCCATTGTGGGTCAGTATCAGGATGATATCCAGGAACTGGAGAACAAACTCAAGTCTGCCAGAGAAAAACAGCGCATGCTGGTGCAGCGCCATATCCGGGCCCAGCGAAAGAAAAAAGCCCACGAAGAGATCCGGCGCATGGATTCCGCCCAGGTCGTGCAGCGATTCGATGAAATGGAATCCCATATCGAGCACATGGAAGCGGAGGCGGATCTGGTGAACTTCGGTCGAAAATCCGGCCTGGAAGAAGCGTTTGAAGAATTGTCCGCTGACGATGATATCGAAAGTCAGCTTCAGGAATTAAAATCCTCCCAAACCCGGCCCAAAAATGATACAGTCAGCGAATGAATGTTCACCCCGAAGGAGATGATTGATAATGAATGGTTTGCTGATCCTGGCCATGATTGTGGGAGGCATTGTTCTGGTGGTGATCACCATCGGGCTGATGGCCATCGCCGTCATCCGGGCCCTCAGAACCGGCGGCATCTTTAAAAAGGACCGCCAGACATACAATGACGAGACCCGGATGATCCAGGACATTTACAATGGGCTGTCAAAAATGGAAAAAAGGGTGGAAGCGCTGGAAACCATCCTGATCGAACGCAAACGAAAGGACGGATAATCAAATGAGACATCATCATAAACGAAGGCACCATGCATCCGGATTCGCCCGGCAAAACAGACCTTACCGCGGCTTTCGAGACCGGTTCGATGACATCACCGGCGATCGGCGCTTCTACCGTTCCCGAAGAGGGATCCTTCTGGGGGTGTGCCGGGGATTGGCCGAGCATTTCGGCCTGAGCGTGTTCTGGGTGCGGGCGGCGGTGTTGTTGATCTTTGTGTTCACCGGGTTCTGGCCCATCGGCGTGATCTACATCATTGCCGGCCTGCTTTTGAAACCGGCACCCGTGGTTCCGCTCCAGAACCAGGACGACCAGGAGTTCTACGAATCCTATACCGCTTCCCGGGAATCCGCTCTCCAGCGACTCAAACGCAAATTCGAGAATATCGACCAGCGGATCCGGCGCATGGAGCACACGGTCACCTCACGGGACTTTGACCGGTAGTCTATAGCAAACCCAGCAGGGTCAACCCGTCTTTGACCAGCACCAGTGCCAGCAGGCACAGCACCACGCCCAGGCCCCGCATGATCACCACATAGGTCCTGCCCTTGATGACTGACCGGGACCGGGCCACCAAAAGGGCCAGGACCACCTTGGATCCCACCAGGAGCAGATAGAACCCTGTGATAAACGCCCCGGCCGCGGCCATGTTCACGGCCAGTGCCCGGTGCACCAGAGGCGCCCCCACCGATATCCAGAACAGATAGGGGTGGGGGCTCAGCACATTCACCAGCACCCCTTTGGCCAGTGCGTTATGACTGGACATCGCCGGATCGATGATCAATGCCCGGGTCTTCACCGCATGAATCCCCATGCGGAATACCACCGCACCCCCCACCAGGGAAATACCGCCCAGCACCGCCTCGAAACCGGCCATGGTGGACAAAATCCCCACCGACACCAGCACAATGGGCAGATCACTGATCAACGGTGCCAGGGCCACCCGGATCCCGGCTCCCACATGATACCGCAGGGTCTCCGACACCACCAGCGTCAGCAGCGGTCCCGGCGCCAGACCGGCGGACAGGCCCAGCACCAGGCCCATGACCAGAAAATGGATCATTTGCTGAAATCAGCCATGTTTGCACTTCTGGACCCAAGCAGGGTCCGGAGACTGTCTTTTTTCTTTTTTTCAGATCTCTCCACGGTTCCTTCTTATCCGCTCCCGGTTGTGGCCATTATGCAAGACGGGCCCCGATTTTCTGCCCAACATCCACCGGAAGTTGATCCGGGCAAGGAATTTTGTATCAGCATCTGTTTTCCATGTAAAGACCTTTCACCGACCCCTGCCGGTCAGACAGGGACCTTTGTTTTTCAGATTGATTTTTGATCCAGATGGGCATCAGGAAAAAAATTGATTTATTTATTTTCAGATGGTGATATTCTTCCAGCAGGCCGAAGGGTCAGATAAAACTTGACAAAACCGCAAATCTATTCCTAAATATTTGTTCAATCTCAGACAAGGAGAAAAAAATGAAAAAATTGCAGGTGTTGATCCCAATTATACTGGCGTTTTCTTTCCTGACAGCGTGTGGAACCGTTACCAGGGATTCTCTTCACCCGGTGGTCCGGTCGGCCGATCTGGGAAATGAAAAAACCATCGTCATTCTCCCGTTTGCCGATTATACACCGACAGATGCGCCGGTGGCATACTGGCGTCGTAACATACTGATCATGGAAGCACTGCAGGATGAAATCATCCGCTTTGGGTACGTTCCTGCCGTCAATGAGGATGTTTTGGCCTACCTTTCCAGCCACAAAATCATCCAGACAGATGCTGGATTTCAAGGTGACTCGACGGCCAATGCCGTATTAAAAGCGGAGCTGGCAAAAGACTGGTCCGACAGCATGAAAGCAGAAATTGCCGGGGCCCTTCAATCCAATCTGGAAACGGCTCATCAAAAAGCCTCATATAGTCAAGATCCCGGCCCCAAATCCATCGCGCTGGATCATGCTGCAATTCAAGACATCGGCACCTTTTTCAATGCTGACTATGTTGTCAGAGGCCGAATCATGGTATTCCAGCACGGCAGGGAAGACAGTTTCAATCCATTGCAGACCGGTGTATTGCCTTTTGTCTTCAATTTCGGTTCCCGCACCCTGTTCGGCATTGCGGAATCCGATAAATATGAGATGATCGATAAAATGGCCATCGGTGGTCTGGTTGGACCGGCCGTTGCAATGAGTGACTGGCCCAGAGATGAACACACCGATTTCAACCGCGCCATATGGGGTGTTGGCGGTGCCGGTCTGGGGTACCTGGCTCACAAAGGCGGACGAGTGGACAATGCCACAGTCCAGCTTCGGATGGTGGTCCAGGACACGAAAACCGGAAAAATCATATGGACCAACCGTGCCGAAGCCATCGCCATGACCCAAAGTGCATACAGCAAAAAAGATCCGGATATTTTGATGGCACAAGCGATACAGCAGGTATGTCAACGGCTTTTCGACAATTTTGCGGCCACGGATGCAAACCGCCGAATTGTCCGCAAGTATGACGACGGCACTCTTTATGTCACACCTGCCGGCGGACTCAATGCCCCTGTCCATACTCTGGCGCCGGTTTATGTGGATTCGCCGGCCGGAGTGGCGGAAAAAAGAAAACAAATACTGCCATAGGTCACCCGAAAGATCATTGTCCGGGGGCTGGCGGATGCTGGAAAATAATCAGCCGGCCACGGACGCTGACTGGCCGGCTGAGTTTTCATATCTGATTCTTCCATGAAAAAACGAGACCTGTTCTTTCATGGCAATTTTGCCCGGCCGTCAATCCTGGTACTTGAAGGACAGGCGGATGTTGGTGCGGAACTGGGCCGGTTTGCCGTCCTCGATTTTGATGTCCAGTTTCTTCACTTCTGCGATGCGCAGATCCCGCAAGGACCCGGAAGCCTTGGCAATGGCCTTGTTGGCCGCTTCTTCCCAGGATGTGGTGCTGGCACCCACCAGATCGATGATTTTGTAGACACTGTCGCTCATGATTTCCTCCTTTGCTTGAAATGTAAAAAAAAGATCGCGTGAGAGTTCAAAACCAAAAGCAGGGTAACGTCCGTCCAGGATGAGATTCAACACAGATGATCTCATTATATAAGAATCCGCCTGGATGTCAAAACCTTTTTCCCATCATCGGGCCGGTCATTTTTTCATCCCATCAGGGCCAGCATCAGCCAGGAAATACCCACCGCCCCGAGCACGGGCACGATAATGCCGCCCCTGAACAGCCCGTAAATCAAAGTGAACCCCATGCCTGCCAGGGCTGCGGCCGGCAGATCCGGTGTGGCGGTCAGTACCCCGGGTACGATCAATGCCCCGATGGCTGCCACAGGAATGGCTTTTAAAAACGCGTTCACCCTGTGGGGAATGCGCAGGCGGTTGAGCAGCAGAAACGGCATGAGCCGGGGGATATAGGTAACGGCGGCCATTCCGAAAATCAAGGGGATCAGGGTGTCATTCATACACGGTCTCCTTTTTTTCCGGTGTAATCAGGGCCCCTGTAAACGCCACCACCAGGATGCAGACAATAAGGGTCCACCCGTCCGGCAGCAGATTCAGCCAGATCAGCAGCGTATTCAGCACAGCCGACAGCACGGCCAGAAACACCGTTTGTCTGGACGTCTTGAGGGCCGGCAGCAGGATGGCCAGCAGCAGGGCGTACAACGCCACCCCCATGCTCTGGGTCAGGATGTCGGGCAGAAACCCGCCCAGAACATATCCGCACACCGTCCCCGATACCCATCCGGCCCAGGACGACAGTTCCAGGAAAAATACAAACCGGGGGGTCAACTTTTCTTTATGAAACGACAGCACGGAAAACACTTCATCCGTTACCCCGAAAGCCAGCAGAAAATAGGTCTTATGGGCCAGGTTTTTAAGCCGGGTGGACAGATATGCGCTCATGAGAAAATGTCTGAAATTCACCAGCAGCGTCGTCAGAATGATACCGGCCGGTCCCATGCCGGTCATCAGCAGGTTCAAAGCAATGAACTGACTGGCGCCGGCAAACACCACCGAGGAAAACAAAACCGCTTCCACAAAGCTGGTGCTGCATCCTTTTGCCAGGATGCCAAAAGCCACGGCCGCCGGAAAATAGCCGATGAAAATCGGTATCCCGGCCTGGACGGCACGACGGATTTCCATCTTCTGGTTGAAACCGTGTTTTTCCGAAGCCGTTGTCATTTTTCCGGATGCGTTGTCAACCGATCGGACCCGGGGTGCTCCAGGGTATTTTCCAGAAATGTATTCACTGAATCGAAATAGGTTTCAAACGCAGAAATGGTATTATGGCCGGCCCCATGGACCGGCACCAGCTGTTTGGGGCCGGTCAGGCATTCATACAGGCGGAGGGTATGCCGATTGGGAATCACTTCGTCATTCGGGGCCACCAGTACCAGGGTCGAACTGGCGATCCCGGCGGCAAAGTCGATGGTCCGGTGCCGGTCCTCCAGCACCAGATTCACCAGCCAGGAAGGGTAATATGCGCCGGCCACCGCCTGAATACTGTCAAAAGGGCAGGTGAGAATCAGTTTGCCCAGATTTCGCTCCAGTGCCAGAAAGGCGGCCATGGAAGACCCCAGGCTTCGGCCCCAGGCAACACACCGGGCCGGATCAAGCGGGTACTGTTTTGCCATGTGATCATAGATCGCCAGGGCATCTGACTTGAGACGCGCTTCTGTGGGAGATCCTTCGCTCTGGCCGTATCCCCGGTAGTTGACTAAAACGGCATTGGCGGACAACCGGGTTGAAAAATCCGCCAGGTTCACGGACACCTCTTCGGCATTGCCCCCGAAATAAAATACCGTGGGCAGGCCGGCCCAGTCTTTTTTCAGCAGCCACCCATGAAGTTCAATGCTTTTTCCCACATGAATCCGGATCTCTTCCGCCTCCGGGATCCGGGCCGTTATCTGTGCCAGCTGCTTTGAATCGATAGACACCGGAAAATACAGGATTTTTCTGGAAATCACATACCGTGTGAGCAGAAAAACCAGCACAGCGATGACCACGATAACCGGAATTCTCATGTCTTCCTCCTTAAAGGATCTGATGGTTTGTCCGGGTAAAATATAACAGAACGCGGATGAATAAAAGCAAAATCCGGTAACCCCGTTTGATCCGCTTGATTTGGAACGTCTTTTTTAGTAGTAGAGGGGATCGGAAAACCGGTAACCGGAAACAGCCGGTACCTGAACAAAGGAGAAAAACAGTGAGTTTCATTTATCTGGTCATCATTGCCGCCATCGGCGGCATTGCCGTGGCCCTTCAGGCACAGCTGATGGGCGGTATTGACAGACAGGTGGGGACCCTTGAAAGCGTGTTTGTCACCTATGGCGGCGGCGGATTTCTCATCGGCATCATCATGATTCTGCTGCGGGGCGGAAACCTGTCCGGCCTGGCCCAGGTACCCGGGTATACCCTGCTGGCGGGCCCCATGGGCCTGGTGCTCATCGCAGCCATCGGTTACAGTGTGCCCCGGCTGGGGCTGGTGCCGGCCTTCACCATTCTGGTGGCGGCCCAGTTCATGACAGCGGCCCTGATCGACCAGTTCGGCCTGATGGGGGCCGAAATCCGCCAGATCAGCCTGTCCCGGATGGCCGGCATGCTGGTGATGCTTTTCGGCATCTGGCTGACCCTGCGGTGAACGGCTGTTTGCTGTGATACCCCGCTGCCCCCCCATCCGGTATTCCTGCTGGAAAAACAGGTGGCATTGCCCGGAGTTTATCTTTGGATCCAGTCGGATCACAAGAGAAGAGGATTTAATTTGTTTGGAGGGCGACAGGAGGAACGAATTTTCTGACAAGGTCGAACAGATCCTTCAAGAGATAGGGCTTGGCAAGCACTGCATCAAACCGGGTGTCATCCATGAGCCACGGGGTGCCTGACATGGCTATGACCGGCAGACGGTCCCCTTTCAATTGCCTGATTTCCCGAAGTACATCATCACCGGTCAACTTTCCCATTCTCATATCGGTGAGAACCAGGTCGTACTCCTCAATGTGTACTTTTTCCACTCCTTGTTCTCCATTTTCCGCCGTATCCACTTCATAGCCTTTTCTGGACAATGCCATCGCCAACATTTTCAAGATCGCACTCTCATCATCGATCACAAGCACTCTGGGACGAACGGATGTTGATTCAGACATGTTTTATCATCTCCATCCAACGGGTTGTCCTGTCAACCCGATTGGATTGTTTTATCCATATTTGCCAGGCCAGTTGGCTGGATCTTACGCTACCGGACAAAAAACCGCAACAACTAAAATCCAGGCAGGGGGGATGTCAGGTCATATCCCACCCTTCCTCCACCCCGTGACAGGACACAAAACTGCCGTTGGGCAGTGCATTGAGGCGGGGGAATTCCTGCCGGCACCGGTCACGGGCAAAGACGCACCGGTTGTGAAACACGCACCCTGACGGCAGGTTCACCGGTGTGGGCACCTCGCCCTTGAGTTTGATGTGCTTGGCCTTTTTTTCCCCCACCTTTGGGATGGCGGACAAAAGGGCCCTTGTATAGGGGTGCCGGGGTTCGTTGAAAAGGTCATTGGCCGAGGCCAGTTCACACAGGGTTCCCAGGTACAGCACGGCCACCCGGGAGCTGATGTGGTGCACCACAGACAGGTCATGGGTGATAAACAGATAGGTCAGGTCATGTTTTTCCCGCAGATCCATGAGCAGGTTCAGAATCTGGGCCTGGATGGAGACATCCAGGGCAGACACCGGCTCGTCTGCCACGATAAAATCAGGATCCAGTACCAGTCCCCTGGCAATGGAGATGCGCTGGCGCTGCCCCCCGGAAAATTCATGGGGGTGCCGGGCGATCCAGGCCGGGTCCACCCCCACCTGTTCCATGACATAGTCGACCTTGTCCCTGGCTTCCTGGGAGGTCATTTTCGGGTTGTGGAACCGCAATGGTTCTTCCAGGGTCTGGCGCACGGTTTTTCTGGGATTCAATGACGCATAGGGGTCCTGGAAAATCATCTGCATTTTTCTGCGATAGGGAAGCCACTGCTCATGGGAGAGGGTATCGATGCGCTGGCCGCCGTAAAAAATCCTGCCGGCATTGGGCCGGTACAGCCCCAGGATGACCCGTGCCAGGGTGGATTTACCACACCCGCTTTCCCCCACCACGCTCAGGGTTTCACCTTTGTTGACAAACAAAGAGACGTTGTTCACGGCCTTGACAGTGGTTTTTTCCAGGTGCATGCCGCCTTTGAAACGCAGCTGATCCAGAAATCCGCCGGAAATATCAAAATGCTTGACCACATTCTCTACAGTCAATAAAGGGGTCTGTTTTGTTGTCATGGGGTTTGCTTACCTCTTATTTCATATGACAGGCTGCCATAATGCCGTTTTGTTTTTCTTCCAGCACCGGGGTCTGCCGGGTACAGATATCTGCTGCAAGTTCGCACCTGGGATTGAATGCACACCCGGGCGGGATATTGGTAAGGGTGGGCATCATGCCCGGAATCTGCTTCAGGTCTTTGCCCGGTTCAATGAAGCCGGGAATGGATCCGATGAGCCCGATGGTATAGGGATGCACCGGATGGTGCACCACGGTTTCCGTGGGGCCGTATTCAATGATCTTGCCCGCATACATCACCGCAATCTTTTCGGTCACCTGGGACACCACCCCTAAGTCATGGGTGATGAGGATCAGGCCCATTTTCTCATTCTCACACAATTCCTGGAGCAGGTCCATGATCTCGGCCTGGATGGTGACATCCAAAGCGGTTGTGGGTTCGTCTGCAATGATAATGGCCGGGT